>NZ_JBVJCD010000043.1:0-49793 GCF_055588985.1 Streptomyces sp. NPDC041970 | reverse complement strand
CACCACACCCCGCCCCCCCCCCCCCCCCCCCCCCCCCCCCCCCCCCCCCCCCCCCCCCCCCCCCCCCCCCCCCCCCCCCCGCTCCCCTGAGCAACGCGTCCCGTGGACTACAGCGCGCCGAACCCCACCCGCCGGGTGGTGGGCTCGCCGATCTCCACGTAGGCGATCCGGTCCGCCGGCACCAGGACCTTGCGGCCCTTGTCGTCCGTGAGGCTGAGCAGCTCCGCCTTGCCGCCCAGCGCCGCGGCGACCGCGCTCTCGACGTCCTCGGCGGAAAGCCCGCTCTCCAGAACGATCTCGCGGGGCGTGTGCTGCACCCCGATCTTGACCTCCACGGCTATGTCCCTCCGACGGTCAGTCCCTGCGCGGTGAACCGCGCCGTACGCAGCCACATTAGCCCGGCGGGGGCACCGCTCAGGGCCCGACCGGCAACGCCCGCAGCGAACACGGCGTCCGGCGCGGGCTCAGTGCTGCTCGGCGCCGTGCAGCGGGAAGCCGGCGATGCCGCGCCAGGCCAGCGAGGTGAGCAACTGCACCGCGGTCTCCCTGGGGATGGCGGACCCGCTGGAGAGCCAGTAGCGCGCCACCACCTGCGAGACGCCCCCGAGCCCGACCGCCAGCAGCATGGACTCGTCCTTGGAGAGCCCGGTGTCCCCGGCGATCACGTCGGAGATGGCCTCGGCGCACTGGAGGGAGACCCGGTCGACCCGCTCGCGGACCGCGGGCTCGTTGGTCAGGTCCGACTCGAAGACCAGCCGGAAGGCGCCGCCCTCGTCCTGGACGTACGCGAAGTAGGCGTCCATGGTCGCCTCGACGCGCAGCTTGTTGTCCGTCGTCGAGGCCAGCGCCGTGCGGACCGCCTGGAGCAGCGCCTCGCAGTGCTGGTCGAGGAGGGCGAGGTAGAGCTCCAGCTTGCCGGGGAAGTGCTGGTAGAGCACGGGCTTGCTGACGCCGGCCCGCTCGGCGATGTCGTCCATCGCGGCGGAGTGGTAGCCCTGCGCGACGAAGACCTCCTGTGCGGCGCCCAGCAGCTGATTGCGTCGGGCGCGGCGGGGCAGCCGGGTGCCCCGCGGGCGCGCCGCCTCTGTCTGCTCGGTGGCTGTCACGCCGCCTCCCAAATATCTGTTCCAGCACAGTCGGTCCGTGCGCACTGCGCCGTTAGAGCCATCGTACTTTTGGGTAACCCGGCTGCGCGCGGCGCGGACGCAGAATTTCACGGACCGGACCCCTGCGGAAGCCGTCCGCGTCCGCGGCCGCGGGCAAACCGGGGCGCACTACCGGTAATCGTCCTCGTCCAGCGGGATGACCCTGCGCTGCTCCGCCGCGTCCGCCTCGTCGGCGAGGGCGGGGTCGACGCTCTCCACCGGTTCGTCGTCCTCGGGGCGGACGTCCCTGCGCTGCTCCGCGGCGTCGGCCTCCGGGGCCTCGTGGCCCGGACCGTCCGGCTCGGCGTCCTCGAAGGTGTCCGGGTCGCTGGGGTCGACCGTCATGGGGGCTCCCTTCCTCTCCTTGAAGCGTAGGAGCATGACTCCTACCCCGCGACGCGGCTCCCACCGGCCCGCCGCCGGGCCGTGCGCCCTGTGACGGCGAACACACGAACCAGGGCGTGATCGTCTCGTAACATTGCCGCATGTCTTCGACCGATCTGCCGGGAACCCGGGCCGCCGCCGCAGCGGTGGCCCCCACGGTCAGCGCCGTCCGCGTCGCCGACGGCGAGCGGCTGCGCTCCGTGTCGCTGCCGGGGATCGGTCTGAACATCCGCTGCCGACCGGGCGCGCGGACCGGTCTGCCCCCCGCGCTGTACGTGCACGGGCTCGGCGGCTCGTCGCAGAACTGGTCCGCCCTGATGCCCCTGCTGGCCGACGTGGTCGACGGCGAGGCGGTCGACCTGCCCGGATTCGGGGATTCGCCGCCGCCGGACGACGGCGACTACTCCATCACCGGGCACGCCCGCGCGGTGATCCGCCTCCTCGACGCGGAGGAGCGCGGGCCCGTCCACCTGTTCGGCAATTCCCTGGGCGGCGCGGTCTCCACCCGGATCGCCGCCGTCCGCCCCGACCTGGTGCGCACCCTCACGCTCATCTCGCCCGCGCTGCCCGAGTGGTGGGTGCAGCGCCCCGCCGTCCCCACGGGCCTCCTGGCGGTGCCGGGGGTCGCTCCCCTGTTCGCCCGGCTCACGCGGGGCTGGACGGCGGAGCAGCGCACGCGCGGAGTCATGGCACTCTGTTATGGCGATCCGGCACGGGTCTCCGAGGAAGCCTTCCGCAACGCGGTGGCCGAGATGGAGCGGCGGCTGGGGCTGCCGTACTTCTGGGACGCGATGACGCGCTCGGCCCGAGGCATCGTCGACGCCTACACCCTGGGCGGCCAGCACGGACTGTGGCGGCAGGCCGAGCGGGTGCTCGCGCCGACCCAGCTCGTGTACGGCGGACGGGACCGGCTCGTCTCGTACCGGATGGCGCGCAGGGCGTGCGCGGCCTTCCGCGACGCCCGGCTGCTGACCCTGCCCGACGCGGGGCACGTGGCGATGATGGAGTACCCGGAGGCGGTCGCCCAGGCGTTCCGGGAGCTGCTGGACGATTGCGGCGGGAGCTGATCCGGGGCGTGGGACGACACAGCCGAAAGAGCTCCGAGGCGATCCGCCCGGAGGCCGCCGCGGCGGAGCCGGGCGGCGAGCGCGTCGCGTCCCGCGCCGCTCCGGGCAGCGGTCGGCGCAGGCGGCCCGCGCCCGCGCCCTCCCAAGAGGGGCGCTCCCCGTTCTCCCCGGACGCCCCGCAGGTGCGCGGCGGCCATCCCGAACAGCGCGAGCGGGGCGGTGGCTGGGGGGCCGGGCCGCAGTCCGCCGCCGATGAGGACCGCCCGGCCGCGACCGCCTCCCGCAAGCACTCCGCCGCCCACCGGGGCGGCGACGCCCGGTCGTACGCCCCCGCGCCCCCCGGCCCCGCCGAGCGCCCGGACGCCTCGGTCCGCCGGCAGGCCGTGGCCCGCCAGGTCTCCGCCCAGCGGGCGGCCCAGCGCGCCGCGGACGGCCGCGCGGCGCGGCAGCCGGCCGCGGGCCCGACGGTTCCGGGCCCGCGCCGCGAGTTCGTCGACGCCTTCGACGAGGAGCCGCCCGCACCCGGACCCGACGCGGCACCGCCCGCCGGGCCCCCGGCCGGCGGGGAGGACGCGGACGACGCCGGGGCGGGGGGGCCCGCCGGGGGCGGGGCCTCCAGGGGCGGCCGGGGGCGCGTGGCCACCGGCATCGCGGCCGCCGCGGTGACCACCGTGCTCGCGGTCATCGTGGCCGCGCAGGCGACCGAGGACTCCGGCGACCGCGGGGCGGCCGCCCGCGCCGGCGGGGTGGAGCGGCCGGGCGGCCGCGAGGGCGCCTCCCGCTCCGACGACCGGCCGGGCCCCGAGCGGCCCGCGCCCCGGCCCGAGGTCAAGGCCCTGTCGTACGAGGAGCGGATGGCGAAGCCGTATCCGCTCGTCCCGGACCTGACGGGCGACGGCACGTTCGAGGCGGTGCCCGGTCTGGCGAAGGCTCCCGGCAAGGGCCACAAGTGGCGCTACCGGGTCGACGTCGAGAAGGGGCTCGGCCTGGACGCCGGCCTCTTCGCCGAAGCCGTGCAGAAGACGCTGAACGACGACCGGAGCTGGGCGCACGGCGGCGCCATGACGTTCGAGCGGATCTCCTCGGGGAGCCCCGACTTCGTGGTCACGCTCGCCAGCCCCGGAACCACCGGCGCGTGGTGCGCCAAGTCCGGCCTGGACACCACGGTCGACAACGTGTCCTGCGATTCGGCCGCCACCGACCGCATCATGATCAACGCCTACCGCTGGGCGCAGGGCGCGGCCACGTTCGGCCCGGAGCGGATGCTGGCCTACCGCCAGATGCTCATCAACCACGAGGTCGGGCACCGGTTGGGCCACAACCACGTGAGCTGCCGTACGCCCGGAGCCCTCGCCCCGGTCATGCAGCAGCAGACCAAGACGCTGAAGCTCAAGGGCATCGCGTGCAGGCCCAACCCCTGGGTGTACCCCGGCGGCTGACCGCTCCCGCCCCGCTCCTCCGCCAGGACTGGCCGTGGCCTGACGCTCCGTGACGACGGACCGCTGTATCGCAACGGAACGCGACGGGTGGGGGAAAGTTACGGCGGTTCACCCCTTTCGGTGGCGCGATGGACAACCGTCCGTCGCGCCACTGGCGTATCCGCTTACGGTCGTCCCGCTGTGAGTCGCCGTCTCCGACGGCGGCCGCCCATACGGGAGATCGGGGTGCACACGTGCGGATCGGACCGCTCACCGACGGTGGTCGGCCGTATGCGACCGGTGAGGCCGGGCGAGTGAGCGGCGCACGGGGTGCGACGGCGTGCGCCGAGCCGTTCCCGCCCCGGACCGGCGGCGTGCGCCCGCGCGCGGTGACCGGCGCCCGCCGTCCGCCCCGCTTTCCGGGCCGGTGGGGCCGGGCGGGCCGGGGAGCGGGCGCCCCGCCGTGGCCGCCGGTGGAAGGCGCCCTGACGGTCCGCCCGCCGACCGCAGGACAGGCCGCGCGGGCTCGTGCGCACCGCCCCGCCGCCCTCGGGCCGCGGCCCCGCGCCCTGCCCGCCCGCGCCGGGACCTGAGCCGGTCCCGGCCCCGTACCGACCGGGGCCGTTCCACTCCACGACCGTCCGACCGACCCGCCCCGCGGAGCCGACGCCGCGGGTGAACCCGGCGCCGAACCGACCGAAACAAGGAGAAACCCGCGATGACCCCCCAGTACCCCGCACCGGCAGTTCGCCGTCGGCACCGAGGCGGTGCGCGATGAGGGTGCTGCTGCTCGGAGCCAACGGATTCCTCGGCCGCTTCGTCGCCGACCGCCTGCTCGCCGACCCCGCCGTCCACCTCACGGCCCTCGGGCGCGGCGACGACGCCGACGTCCGGTTCGACCTCGCGGGCGGCAGCCCCGGAGCGCTCACCCGCTTCCTGGACGCCGTCCACCCCCAGGTCGTCGTCAACTGCGCGGGCGCCACCCGCGGCGGCGCGCGCGACCTCACCCGCCACAACACCGTCGCCGTCGCCACCGTCTGCGAGGCCCTGCGCCGCAGCGGCTGCGGGGCCCGGCTCGTCCAGGTCGGCTGCGCCTCGGAGTACGGGCCCTCCCAGCCCGGCTCCTCCACCGCCGAGGACGCCGTCCCGCGCCCCGGCGGCCCGTACGGCGTCAGCAAGCTCGCCGCCACCGAGCTGGTCCTCGGCTCGGGCCTCGACGCCGTGGTGCTGCGGGTCTTCTCGCCGGTCGGCCCCGGCACCCCGGCGGGCTCCCCGCTCGGCCGGCTCGCCGAGGCGATGCGCCGGGCCATGCAGGCCGGGGACGGCGAGCTGAAGCTCAGCGGCCTCGGCGTGCAGCGGGACTTCGTCGACGTACGGGACGTGGCGCGGGCGGTGCACGCCGCCTCGCTCTCCGCCGCCCAGGGCGTCGTCAACATCGGCACCGGGCGGGCCGTCCGGCTGCGCGACGCCGCCGCCGTGCTGGCCAGGGTCGCCGGGTACGCGGGCGCGCTCAACGAGCTGGACGGGCCCCCCGCGCGGCTGCCCATCGGGGCCCCGCGCACCTCCGCCGAGTCGGTGATGGAGCACCTCTCGGCGACCCCGTCGCCCTACCCCGACGGCTGCGGGGCCTGGCAGCAGGCGGACGTCCGCACCGCGCGGGACCGGCTCGGCTGGCGGCCCCGCATCAATCTGGAGGAGTCCCTGGCGGACATCTGGATGGAGGCGGCGTGTCGTATCTGACCGCCACCGACGCCGCCCGCCGGACCGCGGGCGGCCGGCAGCTCGGCGTCGGCGTCCCCGGCTACGCCCACCCGCTGGTGGCCCCCGCCGAGTGGGCCGAGCTGAGCCGTCCGGGCACCCCGCTGCACTGGGCCGTCCTGAACATCGCCGAGGGTCCCGGCACCCGGCCCGACCCGCACTGCCTGGAGGCGGCGGGCAGGCTGCGCGGCGCCCGCGAGCGCGCGCTGCGCGGCGACGCGCGGGGGGACGCCGTGCGGGCGTCCGGCGGCAGGCTGCTGGGCCACCTCGACCTCGCCCGCGGCGAACGCCCCCTCGACCAACTCCTCGCCGACGCCCGCGCGTTCGCCGACTGGTACCGGGTGGGCGGCTTCTACCTCGCCCGCTGCCCCGCCGAGCGCGCCGGACTGCCCGCGGTCCGGCGGCTGGCCGACGCCCTGCGCGCGGTGCTGGCGGAGGGCGGGGGCGCGGACGACGGGGGCCGCCTGGTGCTGGGCCACGGCGCGCAGCCCCATCCGGGGTACGCGGAGGCGGCCGACCAACTGGTCACCTTCCAGGGGCCGTGGACCGACTACCGCTGGTCCCAGGTGGCCGAGTGGACGGCCGACTACCCCCCGGAGCGCTTCGCCCACTTCGTCCACGGGGTCCCGCGCACCCATCTCGACGAGGCGATGCGGATCGCCCGCTGGCAGGGCGCCGGGACGATCTTCTTCACCGACCGGGACGGCCGAAGCGGACAAAGCGACCCCTTTGCGACGCTGCCCAGGTACTGGGACGAAATCGTCTCGCGGATCGGACCGGGTCTCTCGGAATGAGACGGGTCGTGGCAGTGTTACGAGGAGAACAACCGTACGTAGTCGGCCGTATGTAGGTCGATGTGCGTAGAAACCGACCACCTGCATTGTTGAGGTTCCTGTGTCGCTGCCCCCCCTGGTCGAGCCAGCCGCTGAGCTCACCGTCGACGAGGTCCGCAGGTACTCCCGCCACCTGATCATCCCGGACGTCGGGATGGACGGGCAGAAGCGGCTGAAGAACGCCAAGGTGCTCTGTGTGGGCGCCGGCGGGCTCGGTTCGCCGGCCCTGATGTATCTGGCCGCGGCCGGTGTCGGCACGCTGGGCATCGTGGAGTTCGACGAGGTCGACGAGTCGAACCTGCAGCGCCAGATCATCCACAGCCAGGCCGACATCGGCCGGTCCAAGGCGGAGTCCGCCAAGGACTCGGTGCTGGGGATCAACCCGTACGTCAACGTGGTCCTGCACCAGGAGCGGCTGGAAGCCGACAACGTGCTGGACATCTTCGCGCAGTACGACCTGATCGTGGACGGCACGGACAACTTCGCCACCCGCTACCTGGTCAACGACGCCGCGGTGCTGCTGAACAAGCCGTACGTGTGGGGCTCGATCTACCGCTTCGACGGCCAGGCCTCGGTCTTCTGGTCCGAGCACGGCCCCTGCTACCGCTGCCTCTACCCGGAGCCCCCGCCGCCGGGCATGGTCCCCTCCTGCGCCGAGGGCGGCGTGCTGGGCGTGCTCTGCGCGTCCATCGGCTCCATCCAGGTCACCGAGGCCATCAAGCTGCTCGCCGGCGTCGGGGACCCGCTGGTCGGCCGTCTGATGATCTACGACGCCCTGGAGATGCAGTACCGCCAGGTGAAGGTCCGCAAGGACCCCGACTGCGCGGTCTGCGGCGAGAACCCCACCGTCACCGAGCTGATCGACTACGAGGCCTTCTGCGGCGTCGTCTCCGAGGAGGCGCAGGAGGCGGCGGCCGGGGCCACGATCACCCCGCGGCAGCTCAAGGAGTGGATCGACGGCGACGAGAAGATCGAGATCATCGACGTCCGCGAGCCGAACGAGTACGAGATCGTCTCGATCCCCGGCGCCAAGCTGATCCCGAAGAACGAGTTCCTCATGGGCAACGCCCTCCAGGACCTCCCGCAGGACCGGCGCATCGTCCTGCACTGCAAGACGGGCGTCCGCAGCGCCGAGGTCCTCGCGGTCCTCAAGTCCGCGGGCTTCGCCGACGCGGTGCACGTCGGCGGCGGCGTGATCGGCTGGGTCAACCAGATCGAGCCCGGCAAGCCGGTGTACTAGGGCGCGTACGCGGGAGGGGCCGGTCCGCACCGAGCGGGACCGGCCCCTCCCGCGGGTCCGCGACCCGTCACGGGCAGGTGGTGCCGTTCGCCGGGACCTTCCCGTCCAGCAGGTAACCGTCGACGGCCCGCCGTACGCAGGCGTCCTTGCTGTTGTACGCCCCGTGCCCCTCGCCCTCGTACGTCAGCTCGACCCCGACGCCCGCGCCGAGCTTCCGGGCCATCGCCCGCGCGCCCGCGTACGGGGTCGCCGGGTCGCCCGTATTGCCGATGACGAGGATGGGGGCGGAGCCGGGGGCGCTGACGTCCGGCGTCCTCCACGCGCCCGCGACCGGCCATCCGGTGCAGCCCAGCAGGCCCCAGCCCAGGTAGTCGCCGAACAGCGGGGAGGCCTCGCGGAACGCGGGCAGCGCCGCCTTCGTCTGCTCCGGGGTGAACCGCTGCTCGCTGTCGGCGCAGTTGACGGCGGTGTTGGCGGCGTTGGAGTTGTCGTACCGCCCGTCCTCGGAGCGGCCGTTGAGCGAGTCGGCCAGGGCGAGGAGCAGTCCGCCCTTGCCCCCGCCCGCCTCGTCCAGGCCCTGTTCGAGCAGGGGCCAGGTCTCCTTGGAGTAGAGCGCGGAGGCGATGCCGGTGGTGGCGAGCGTCTGCGTCAGCTTCCGGTCGCCCAGCCCCTCGACGGGCTTCTCCTCCAGCCCGGCCAGGAGGTCGGCGATCCCCCGCTCGACCTCCTGGGCGGTGGCGCCGGGCAGCGCGCAGTCGTCGCGCTCGGCGCAGTCCTTCGCGAAGTTGTCGAAGGCGAGCTGGAACCCGCGGGCCTGGCCGAGGGCGGACTGCCGGGCGTCCTGGGTGGGGTCGACCACCGCGTCGAGGACCGCCCGGCCGACCTTGTCCGGGAAGAGGTGCGCGTAGACGCCGCCGAGCTCGGTGCCGTAGGAGATGCCGAAGTAGTGCAGCCTGTCGTCGCCCAGCACGGCGCGCACCAGGTCCAGGTCGCGGGCGGCGTTCACCGTGCCCACGTAGGGGAGTTCGGGGCCGGAGTTCTCCTCGCAGGCCGCGACGAAGTCCTTCTGGCCCTGGACGAGCCGCTTCTCCTCGGCCGCGTCGTCCGGTGTGGAGTCCTCCTGGTAGAAGGCGTCCAACTGGGCGTCGTCCGCGCACTCCACGCCCTCGCTGCGGCCGATCCCGCGCGGGTCGAAGCTCACCAGGTCGTAGCGGGTGCGGAGCGTGTCGTACTCGGTGCCGAAGGCGGGCAGCGTGGCGATGCCGGACGCGCCGGGCCCGCCGAAGTTGAACACCAGCGAGCCGATCCGCCGCTCGCGGTCCTTAGCCTTCGCGCGGACCAGCGCCAGCTCGATCGTCCGGCCGTCCGGCCGCGCGTAGTCGAGCGGCACGTCCATGAAGGAGCACTCCCACACCGCGCCGCCCGGCAGCGGCGAGGGCGACGCGCCGCCGCCCTGGGCCGTGTTCGGGGCGGGGCACCGGGACCAGTCGAGCTTCTGCGAGGCCAGTTCGCGCGGGGTGGCGGAGGGCGAGGCGGTCGAGGCCCCGGTGGGCGTCGAGGACCCGTCCCCGCCGTCGCCGTCCGAGCAGGCGGCCAGCGGCAGCAGCACGGCGGCGGTGGTGGCGAGGGCGGCGGCGCGCAGCGCGGGGGGAGTCCTCATGGGCCCATCGTGCGGCGGCGCACCGGACAGCGCGCGGGGCGCGGTCCATGCGGGTGGTCCCGGCCACCCGCCCGAACAGGCGTACGTCTCGGGTGCGGCTCACCCTTGCGAGCGCAGCCTGAACAGGCGTACGTCTCGGGCTACAGCTCGCCCTTGCGGGTGAGCTGGTTGAAGCAGATCCAGCCGGGGAGCACCGGCAGCCACAGCGTCATCACGCGGTACAGCACCACCGCCGGCGCCGCGACCTCCTTCGGCAGTCCGACCGCGATCAGGCCCAGGGTCAGCGCCCCCTCGACCGCGCCGACCCCGCCGGGCGTCGGGGCCGCCGAGCCGAGCGCGTTGCCGGCGAGGAAGACCACCGCGATGCTCGCGTAGCTGAGCTGGGGCACGTCCGGACCGCTGAACGCCCGGATCGAGGCGTCCAGGCAGAGCACGAACAGACCGGTCAGCAGCAGCATCCCGCCGATGCCGGTGAGCAGCTTCTGCGGCCGCTGCACCACGTCCAACATGCGCGGCACGACGCCCGCGAACAGCGAGCGCACCCGCGTCACCACGAACTTCCGCAGGAACGGGACCGCCGTCACCACCAGCACCAGCACCGCCACCGTCAGCAGGCCGGCGATGACGGTACGGGAGGGGGTCAGCGAGTCCGGGGTCTTCTCCGTACCGGTGAGGTAGCCGAACAGCGCCAGCAGCAGGACGTGGCAGCCGAGCCCGAACAACTGCGAGGCGCCGACGCTCGCCACCGCGAGTCCGGGGCGCACCCCGGCGCGCTGGAGGAAGCGGGTGTTCAGCGCCACGCCCCCGACGGCGGCCGGGGCGACGATCTTCACGAACGAACCGGCCACCTGCGCCTGCACGGTCTTGCGGAACGGCACCCGCTCGGGCACGAAGCCCAGCAGGCTCATCGCCGCCGCAACGTAGCTGAGGGCCGAGAAGCCGAAGGCGGCCGCCACCCAGCCCCACTCCGCCTCCTCCACGACCGTCCCGAAGTCCGCCTGGGTGACCTGGGAGATCAGGTAGTACGCGGCGATGGCCCCGGCGATGAAGCTGAACAGGGTGCGCGGCTTGATGCGCTCCAGGCGGACCGGCTCGACGGGCGCCTGCGGCCGGATCAGCAGCACCTGGCGGCGGATCTGGGCGAGCAGGTCCGCCTCGCGGGCCTCCTCCATCGCGTCGTCGATCGCCCGCTTCTCGGCCTGCTTCTCGCTGCGCTGCGACCTGCGCTCGACCTTGGTGTCCGGCTTCCCGTCGTCCGCCGCGTGCGCCGGCGCGTCCGCCCCGGCGGCGAGGGCCTTCGCCTGCTTCGCCGCGTGCGACGCCTCCACGACCGCCTCCCGCTCGCGCTCCGCCCGCTCGCGGGCGATGCGCCGCAGCGCCGCCCGCGTGGAGCGGCTCAACGCGATGGGCTGGAGCAGCGGCAGGCTGTCGGCCACCGCGTCCGGGCCGAGCACGGCCAGCGCCCCGGCCACCGACCGCTCCGCGCCCACCCGCAGCCCCAGGGTGGTCAGCAACTGCGCCACGTCCATCCGCAGGACCAGGTCGCCGGCCGCGATCTCGCCGCCGCGCAGATCCGTCACGAACGCCCGGCCCGAACCGTCCACCAGGATGGCGTCGCCGGTCAGCCTGCGGTGGGCGATCCGCCGCGACTGGAGGGCCTTCACCTGCCGCCAGGCGCTGTACACGAGGTCGTCGGTGATCTCCTCGTCCTCCATCGCGTCCAGCGACCGGCCGCCGATGTGCTCGTAGACGAGCATCACCGCGTCGGGCCCCAGCTCGGAGGTGGCGATCAGCTTGGGCGCGTTCGCCCCGGCGGCGATCGCCGCGTACGCGAGGAGCGCCTCCTGCTCCAGCGCCTGCCGCAGCGACTGGATCGAGCGGCGCTGTGTGATCGCGCGCAGCGTCAGCCGCCGCCAGGCCCGGTAGAAGAAGCCCTGGGCCTGCTGCTCCCGGTCGACGACGGTCACGTCCAGCGGCGGCCCGTCCTCCAGGGTGACCAGGTACCGCCGTCCCCGGTCGCTCTGGTCGGCGTTGTCCGGGGCGTCCTCGGTGCGCATCGCCGCGACCGGGCGGAAGCCCACGTGGCGCAGTCCGGCCATCAGGTGCTGCCCGGTGGGGCGGACGTTCGGCGAGCCGACCGCGTACAGCGTGCCGTACGCCACCGTCCAGCCGATCAGCACCGTCAGGATGATCGAGAACGGGGTGGTGTACCCGCCGACGAGCATCGCGAACGCGTCGAGCAGCAGCACCACCCACAGCACGACGCGCCAGCGCGGCCGCCGGGCCATCCCGACCGCCGTCATGTAGGCGATGACCGGGGCCAGGTAGCCGTGCACGGGATCGGTCAGGCCGCCGGTCGTCTGCTGCTGCGTCAGCGCGTCCTGGATGCCGTCGGGGGCGGCTTGCGAGACCCACAGGTCGGTGGCGAGGGTCACCCCGTGGGCGAGCACGGCGGCGAGCACGCCGTCCGCGATGCGCAGCCCGTCGCGTTTGATCAGGCGTTCGATGGCGAAGGCGACCGGCACCAGCAGCACGGCGATGCTGGAGACCAGCCCGGCGATCTTGATCAGCAGATCGGGCGCCTGCTCGGTGCCCTTGGAGATGTCGTCCTCCAGGCCGGTGGTGGTGCCCTGGGCGAACGCGGAGATCGTCAGCAGCAGGACGATCGCGCAGACCCCGATGAGCAGCCGCACCAGGTCGGAGGGGCGGTGCACACGGGCGGCGAGCAGCGGCTCGTCACCGGAGACCCGGTCGCTCAGGGCGGCCTCGGCGGAGGCCAGGGTCGAGCCGGCCGGCCCGCCGGGGGCGGGGGCCGCCGGATGGCCCGCGCGGGGCGCCGCGGAGGTCTCCGGGGCGCCCGGCGGACGCCCTCCGGCATCAGAGGCGTCCGCCGCCTTCGGTGGCTGCACGCCCTGCTCCTTCGTCGCCTCTGGTTCGTCTTCGTGTTCTCGTATCACCGGTCACCGCCCGCACGATGGTGGCACGGCCCGTGGGCGGAGGGGGGCAGCAGGGTGCACGGGACGGGCGCGGGAAGCGCAACATACGCCCCTTCGCCGCCGCGCGCACACCGGGTGACCGGACCGCTGAGGGGCCCGCGTTGTCGGTGGCGTACGGCAGGATGGGGCGGATGAGCGAGGACCAGACGGGCGGGGGCGGGACCGGCGCCGCCCCGGTCGGCGCGGAGCTGCCGGAGTACGCCGAACGCGTCCTGGACGTGGCCGAGCTGATCCCACCCGGCCGGGTGATGACGTACGGCGACGTCGCGGAGTGGCTGGGCGCCGGAGGGCCCCGGCAGGTCGGCCGGGTGATGGCGCTGTACGGGGCCGCCGTGCCGTGGTGGCGCGTCGTCCGGGCGGACGGGGCGCTGCTGCCCGGCCACGAGTCGCGCGCACTGGGGCACTACCGCGCGGAGGGCACCCCGCTGCGCGAGGCGTCCCGGCAGGCGGAGGGGCACGTGCCGCGGCTCGACATGCGCCGTGCCCGCTGGGACGGCGGCGCGGACGGCCCGGCGGGCGGGGGAGCGGACGGCCCGGCGGAGCTGGGCGGTCCCGGCGATCTCGGCGGCGCACGGGGGCGGGGCGGTCCCGGCGGTGCCGGTGGCGCACGGCGTCGGGGCGGTCCGGGGGGTTCGCGCGGCCGCGGCGGTCGGGGCGGCCGGGGCGCCGCAGGCGAGGAACGTCACACCTGACCGTCCCCGCCGCCCGCCTCGGCGCGCCCGCACCCCCGGCCCGTACGGAGGCCGCCTCCCGGCCCCGGCCGGGCGGCCCGGACGCGGCCGGTCACGTGACGAGGGACGCAGCGCAGCCGCCGCCGCCCGCCCCGCCGCTGGCGTAGCGTCGTCATCGCGCGGCACGCGCCGCCCCTCTCCTCGAACCTGTTCCCCATCACCTGTACACCCACCAGGACCGGCGATCCACGTGAGTTCCTCCCCCACCCGGCACCGTCCGCACCGTGAGCCACGGGCGCGGACCGCGGGAGCGTACCGCCTGGTGCGCACCCCGCCGGGGTCCGTGGACCCCCCTCTCCTGGACGCGGCCCAGCGCGCCGTGGTTGACCACCCCGGCGGCCCGCTGCTGGTCCTCGCCGGACCCGGCACCGGGAAGACCACCACCCTCGTCGAATCCGTCGCCGCGCGGGTGAACCGGGGCGGCGACCCGTCCCGCATCCTCGTCCTCACCTTCAGCCGCAAGGCCGCCGCCGAGCTGCGCGACCGGATGGCCGCCCGGCTCGGGGCCGCGCGCGGCCCGCAGGCCACCACGTTCCACGCGTACTGCTACGCCCTGGTCCGCGCCCACCAGGACGCCGACCTGTTCGCGAACCCGCTGCGCCTGCTGTCCGGGCCCGAGCAGGACGTCACCGTCCGCGATCTGCTCGCGGGCCAGATCGACCTGGAGAAGGCGGGCCTGGCCCACGTCCGCTGGCCCGACGAGCTGCGCGCCTGCCTGACCACCCGCGGCTTCGCCGACGAGGTGCGCGCCGTGCTGGCCCGCAGCCGTGAGCTGGGCCTCGGCCCGGACGCGCTGGCCGCCTTCGCCCGCCGCACCGGCCGCCCGGACTGGACCGCCGCCGCCCGGTTCCTCGCGGAGTACCTCGACGTCCTCGACGCCCAGGGCGTCCTGGACTACGCCGAACTGGTCCACCGCGCCGTCCTCCTCGCCGAGCGGCCCGAGGTCGCCGCGCACCTGGCCGCGCGCTACGACGCCGTGTACGTCGACGAGTACCAGGACACCGACCCGGCCCAGGTGCGCCTGCTGCACGCGCTGGCCGGCAACCGCGGGCCGGCCCCGTCCGCCGGGCGTGCCCCGTCCGCCGGGCGTGCCCCGGACGGCGGCGGGGGGCGCACGCTGATCGCCTTCGGCGACCCCGACCAGTCCATCTACACGTTCCGGGGCGCCGACGTGAACGGCATCCTCGACTTCCCGGACGCCTTCCGGCGGGCGGACGGCGCCCCCGCGCCCGTGAGCGTCCTCACCACCTCGCGGCGCTCCGGCTCCGGGCTGCTCGCCGCGACCCGCCTGCTCACCCGCCGGATGCCGCTGCCCCGGCTGCCCGCCGACACGGTCCGCGCCCACCGCGAACTGCACGCCGTGCGGGAGGGCGGCCGCGTCGAGGCGTACACCTGCCCGACCGCGTCCACGGAGCTGGAGCACATCGCGGACCTGCTGCGCCGCGCCCACCTGGAGGACGGGGTGCCGTGGCGGGAGATGGCCGTGCTGGTACGGGCCGGAGGCCGCTCGCTGCCCGCCGTCCGCCGCGCCCTCACGTCCGCCGGCGTCCCCCTGGAGGTCGACGGCGACGACCTCCCGCTCCGCCACGAACCGGCCGTCGCCCCGCTGCTGACCGCCCTGCGGACCATCGCCACCGCCGCGCTGCACGGATCCCGGCCGCAGCCGCCGGGCCGGGAGGACGAGGCCGGGGCGGAAGCGGAGGACGACACCGGCGGCACCGCACGGGACGGGGCGGGGGAGCGCGCGCGGGACGCGGCCGGAGCCGTACCGCAGGCCGTGGTCGGGGAAGACGGGCGAGGCGAAGCCGGAGCGGAGCCGCAAGCCGTGGCCGGGGAGGACGCCGGGACCGGAGCCGCACCGCAGGACGTGGTCGGGGAGCGCGCGCGGGACGCGGCCCCCGAGCACGCACAGGGTGGCGCCCAGGTGCGGGCCCAGGCCGACGCGCCCGCCCCCGTCACGGCCTCCTGGCTCGACACCGAGACCGCCCTCGCCCTCCTCGCCTCCCCCCTCGGCGCCATGGACGCCGCCGACCTGCGCCGCCTCGGCCGGGCCCTGCGCGACGAGGAGCGGGCCGCCGGGGTCCGCGTCCCCGCGCCCTCCGGCGACCTGCTGGCCCGCGCGCTGGCCGAGCCCGAGCGGCTCGTCACGCACGACCCGGCGTACGCCCACGGGGCGCAGCGCCTCGGCGCGCTCCTGCGCAAGGCCCGCGAACTCCTCGAAGGCGGCGGCACCGCCGAGGAGGCCCTGTGGGTCCTGTGGAGCGGCACCCCGTGGCCCGGCAGGCTGGAGCGTGCCGCACTGCGCGGCGGGCCGGGCGGGCGCAACGCCGACCGCGACCTCGACGCGGTCTGCGCCCTGTTCGACACCGCGGCCCGCGCCGAGGAGCGCACCGGCGGGCGCGGGGCCCTGAACTTCCTGGAAGAGGTCGACGCCCAGGACATCGCCGCCGACACCCTCTCCCGGCGGACCGCCCGCCCCGACGCCGTACGCCTGATGACCGCCCACCGCTCCAAGGGCCTGGAGTGGCGGCTCGTCGTCGTCGCCGGGGTCCAGGAAGGGCTCTGGCCCGACCTGCGCCGCCGCGGCTCCCTCCTGGAGGCGGACCGGATCGGCCGCGACGGGCTGGCCGAACCCCTCACGCCCGGCGCCCTGCTCGCCGAGGAGCGCCGCCTCTTCTACGTCGCCGCCACCCGCGCCCGCGAGCGCCTGGTCGTCACCGCGGTCAAGGCGCCCGCCGACGACGGCGACCAGCCCTCCCGCTTCCTCGCCGAGCTGGGCGTCGAACCCCGCGACGTCACCGGCCGCCCGCGCCGCCCCCTCGCCGTCGCCGCGCTCGTCGCTGAGCTGCGCGCCACCACCGTCGACCCCGCCGCCTCCGAGGCCCTGCGGGACGCCGCCGCCCACCGCCTCGCCCGGCTCGCCGCGCTCACCGACGACGAGGGCCAGCCGCTGGTGCCCGCGGCCCACCCGTACCGCTGGTGGGGGCTGGAGGAGCAGACCCGCTCCGCCGTCCCGCTGCGCGACCGCGACCAGCCCGTCACCCTCTCCGGCAGCGCGCTCGACCAGCTCGCCAACACCTGCGCCCTCCAGTGGTTCCTGGGCCGCGAGGTGAAGGCCGACGCACCGGCCACCGCCGCCCAGGGGTTCGGCAACGTCATCCACGTGCTCGCCGACGAGGTGGCCTCCGGCCGGACCCCCGCCGACCTGGACGTCCTCATGGAACGCCTGGACTCCGTGTGGAACGGGCTCGCCTTCGACGCCCCCTGGAAGTCCGAGCAGGAGAAGGAGCACGCCCGCGCCGCCCTGGAGCGCTTCCTGCGCTGGCACGTCCTGGACCGCGCGGGGCGCACGCCGGTGGGCAGCGAGCACGGTTTCGACGTGACGCTGGAGGCGGGCGCGTACGCCGTCCGCGTCCGGGGCTCCATGGACCGTGTCGAGCGGGACGCCGAGGGCCGGGCGTACGTCGTCGACTTCAAGACCGGCAAGGGCGCGCCGACCAGGGACGAGGTCGCCGCCCACCCCCAGCTCGCGGTCTACCAGCTCGCCGTCCGCGAGGGCGCGGTCGACGAGCTGTTCGACGGCCGGCGCCCCGAGCCCGGCGGCGCCGAACTCGTCCAGCTCCGCCAGCCCGCCCCCAAGAAGGAGGGCGGCGACGCCCTCCCCAAGGTCCAGACCCAGGAGCCGCCGGCGCGGGAGTGGGTCTCCGACCTCCTCGCCACCGCCGCCGGAAAGGTCCTGGACGAGCGGTTCACCCCGACGACCGGCCAGCACTGCGCCCACTGCGCCTTCCGCGCTTCGTGCGGCGCCCGGCCGGAGGGCCGCCAGATCGTCGAGTGAGGGCCGGCGGCTCCCGGTTCGCGACGGATTGTCGGCGGGGCCGGTTACCGTTGCTCGGGTGTCCCCACGCATCACCGATCCCGAGCAACTGAAAGAGCTGCTCGGGATTCCGTTCACCCCGGAGCAGACGGCCTGCATCACCGCGCCGCCCGCCCCGCAGGTGATCGTGGCCGGAGCCGGGTCGGGGAAGACCACGGTGATGGCCGCCCGCGTGGTGTGGCTGGTCGGCACCGGACAGGTCGCCCCCGAGCAGGTCCTCGGCCTCACCTTCACCAACAAGGCGGCGGGCGAGCTGGCCGAGCGCGTCCGCAGGGCGCTGGTCGCCGCCGGGATCACCGACCCCGACGCCATCGACCCGGACCACCCCCCCGGCGAGCCCGCCATCTCCACGTACCACGCCTTCGCCGGCAGCCTCCTCGCCGACCACGGCCTGCGCATCGGCCTCGAACCGACCACCCGGCTGCTGGCCGACGCCACCCGCTACCAGCTCGCCGCCAAGGTGCTGCGGGAGGCTCCGGGCTCCTACCCGGCGCTCACCCGCTCCTTCCCCACCCTGGTCAGCGACCTGCTGGCGCTCGACGCCGAGCTGTCCGAACACCTCGTGCGCCCCGAGCGGCTGGACGCGTACGACGCCGAGCTGCTGCGTTCCCTGGAGAGCGCCCGGCTCACCAACGCCGAGCTGCGCGCGATCCCCCCGGCCGCCGAGGCCCGCCGCTCGCTCCTCGGCCTCACCGAGCGCTACCGGGCCGCCAAGCGGAGCCGGGACCTGATGGACTTCGGCGACCAGATCGCCCTCTCCGCCGAGCTGGCCCTCACCCGCCCCGAGGTCGGGGAGATCCTGCGCGACACCTTCCGGGTCGTCCTCCTCGACGAGTACCAGGACACCTCCGTCGCCCAGCGCCTGCTGCTCTCCGCCCTCTTCGGCGGCGGCACGGACTCCGCCCCGCCCACCGGCCACGCGGTGACCGCCGTCGGCGACCCCTGCCAGGCGATCTACGGCTGGCGCGGCGCGTCCGTCGCCAACCTCGACGACTTCCCCGAACACTTCCCGCACGCCGACGGCGCCCCCGCCACCCGTTACAGCCTCAGCGAGAACCGCCGCAGCGGCGGCCGCCTGCTCCACCTCGCCAACGGCCTCGCCGAGCCCCTGCGCGCCATGCACGAGGGCGTCGAGGCGCTGCGCCCCGCCCCCGGCGCGGAGCGCGACGGCCGGGTCCGCTGCGCGCTGCTGCGCACCCACGCCGAGGAGATCGACTGGCTGGCCGACTCCCTCGCCCACCTCGTGCGCACCGGCACCCCGCCCGGCGAGATCGCCGTCCTGTGCCGCACCGCCGGGGACTTCCCGCAGATCCAGGCGGCGCTGGTCGCGCGGGACGTCCCGGTCGAGGTCGTCGGCCTCGCCGGGCTGCTGCACCTGCCCGAGGTGGCCGACCTGGTCGCCGTCTGCGAGGTCCTGCAGGACCCGGGGGCCAACGCCTCCCTGGTCCGGCTGCTCACCGGACCGCGCTGGCGCATCGGCCCCCGCGACCTCGCCCTCCTGGGCCGCCGCGCCCGCCTCCTCGTCCACCGGTCCGGCCACGGGGACGACGCCGAGCCGGACCAGCGGCTCGCGGACGCCGTCGAGGGCACCGACCCGGCAGAGGTGATATCCCTCGCGGACGCCCTGGACACCTTCCTCGTCGCGGGGGACGCGGCGGACGACGGGCTGCCGTTCTCCGCCGAGGCCCGCGTCCGCTTCGCCCGGCTCGCCCGTGAGCTGCGCGACCTGCGCCGCTCGCTCGCCGACCCTTTGATGGACGTGCTGCACCGGGTTCTGGCCGCCACCGGCCTGGAGGTCGAGCTGTCGGCCTCCCCGCAGGCGCTGGCGGCCCGCCGCCGCGAGACCCTCGCCAACTTCCTGGACACGGCGGCCCGCTTCGCCTCCCTGGACGGCGAGGCCACCCTGCTCGCCTTCCTCGGCTTCCTGCGCACCGCCGCGCAGTACGAGAAGGGCCTCGACAACGCGCTGCCCGGCGGCGAGAACACCGTCAAGGTCCTCACCGCCCACAAGTCCAAGGGCCTGGAGTGGGACGTCGTCGCCGTGCCCGGCCTGGTCACCGGCCAGTTCCCCAGCGGCCAGTCCCGCGAGGCGTGGACCACCCAGGCCAAGGTGCTCCCGCACGCCCTGCGCGGCGACGCGGCCACCCTCCCGGCCCTGGACTCCTTCGACGCCAAGGGCCTCAAGGCGTTCAAGGAGGAGATGAAGGAGCACCAGCACACGGAGGAGCTGCGGCTGGGCTACGTCACCTTCACACGCCCCCGCAGCCTCCTCCTGGGCTCCGGCCACTGGTGGGGCCCGTCCCAGAAGAGGACGCGGGGCCCGTCCGCCTTCCTGGAGGCGCTGTACGAGCACTGCGCGGCGGGCCACGGCGAGATCGAGGTCTGGGCCGACGAACCCGCCGAGGACGAGGAGAACCCCACCCTCGCGGAGCGCGACGCCGACCAGGCCTGGCCGCTCCCGCTGGACCCCGACGCCCTGGCCCGCCGCCGCGCCGCGCGGGACACGGTCCTCGCCCACCTGGAACGCCTCACCGCCGCCGAGCACGCACCGGCGCCCGCGGAGCGGGGCGCGCCCGCGCACGGGGAGGGGGGACCCGCGTACGAGCCGGCGTACGGCGACGAGCACGCGTACGGGGACGAGCCCGCGTACGGGGACGAGCACGCGTACGGGGACGGGCCGGAGCCCCTGTACGGGGACGAGCCCGAGCCGGAGCCCGCGTACGGCGACGAGCACGCGTACGGGGACGGGCCGGACGCGGCGCCCGCCGACTGGGACTGGGACGGCCTGCCCACCGAGCGCCCCCGGACCGACGCCCCGGCCCCGACCACCGCCCCGACCACCGTCCCGGCCCCCGCTGCCGCCCCGGCCCCGGCCGCAGCGCCGGGCCCCGGCGCGCCCCCGCGCGTCCCGGCCGCGCGCCACCCGCGGGAGGAGTCCGCGCGCCACCCGCAGGAGGAGCCGGCGGACCCGCTCACCCCCGAGGAGGCCCGTACCCTCGCGTCCTGGGACCGGGACCTGGACGCCCTGGCCGGGGAGCTGCGCCGGGCCCGCGCCACCGTGCGGGAGGTCGTCGTGCCCGCCTCGCTCTCCGCCACCCAACTGCTGCGCCTGGCGGAGGACCCCGACGCGTTCGCGCGGGAGCTGGCCCGTCCCATGCCCCGGCCGCCGCAGCCGGCGGCCCGCCGGGGGACCCGCTTCCACGCTTGGGTGGAGTCCCGGTACGAGGAGCTGCCGCTGCCCATGCTCGGCCCCGACGAGCTGCCCGGCGCCGAGAGCGACGCGGAGATCGCCGACGAGCGCGACCTGGCCGAGCTGAAGGAGGCGTTCGAGCGCACCGCGTACGCCCGGCGCACGCCGTACCGTGTGGAGGCCCCGTTCCAGATCACCCTCGCGGGCCGGGTGATCCGCGGCCGGATCGACGCGGTCTACCGCACGGACGACGGCTACGAGATCGTCGACTGGAAGACCACCCGCCACCGCACCGCCGACCCCCTCCAGCTCGCCGTCTACCGGCTGGCCTGGGCCGAGCTGCACGGTCTGCCGCTCGACGCGGTCACCGCGGCCTTCCTCTACGTCCGCAGCGGGGAGACCGTCCGGCCGCGGGGGCTGCCCGGCCGGGCCGAGCTGGAGCGCATCCTGCTGGACGAACCGGCCCCGCGGGACGGATAGGCTCAAGAACATGAGCGAGACCCCGGACAGCGCCGTCCGTACGTACACCGAACAGCACCGCGCGGCCTTCCTCGACGACCTCGCGGAGTGGCTGCGCATCCCCTCCGTCTCCGCCCAGCCGGAGCACGAGGGGGACGTACGGCGCAGTGCCGCCTGGCTGAGCGCCAAGCTGAAGGAGACCGGCTTCCCGGTCGCCGAGGTCTGGGAGACGCCCGGCGCCCCGGCGGTCTTCGCCGAGTGGCCCAGCGAGGACCCCGACGCGCCGACCGTGCTGGTCTACGGCCACCACGACGTCCAGCCCGCCGCCCGCGAGGACGGCTGGGACACCGAACCGTTCGAGCCGGAGATCCGGGACGGCCGGATGTACGGGCGGGGCGCGGCCGACGACAAGGGCCAGGTGTTCTTCCACACCCTCGGCGTGCGGGCCCACCTCGCGGCGACCGGCCGCACCGCCCCCGCCGTCCACCTCAAGCTGCTGGTCGAGGGCGAGGAGGAGTCGGGCTCGCCGCACTTCCGCGCCCTGGTCGAGGAGCGGGCGGCCCGCCTGGCCGCCGACGCCGTGATCGTCTCCGACACCGGCATGTGGGACGAGGGCACCCCGACCGTCTGCACCGGTATGCGCGGCCTCGCCGAGTGCGAGATCGAGCTGTACGGCCCCGCCCAGGACATCCACTCCGGATCGTTCGGCGGCGCCGTCCCCAACCCGGCCACCGAGGTCGCCCGCCTGGTCGCCGCCCTCCACGACGAGGACGGCCGGGTCGCGATCCCCGGCTTCTACGACGGGGTGAGCGACCTCACCGACACCGAGCGGGCCCTCTTCGCCGCGCTGCCCTTCGACGAGGAGACCTGGCTGCGGACGGCCAAGTCGCAGGCGGCCTCCGGCGAGGCCGGGTACTCCACGCTGGAGCGGGTCTGGGCCCGCCCCACCGCCGAGGTCAACGGCATCGGCGGCGGCTACCAGGGCGCGGGCAGCAAGACGATCATCCCGTCGTCCGCCCTGGTGAAGATCAGCTTCCGGCTGGTCGACGGCCAGGACCCCGACCGCGTGGCGCGGGCCGTCCGCGCCTGGGCCGAGTCCCGCGTCCCGGCGGGCGTCCGGCTCCGCATCGCGTTCCAGCCCGCCACCCGCCCCTGCCTGACCCCGCTGGACCACCCCGCCCTCCAGGCCGTGGCCCGGTCGATGGGCCGGGCCTTCGGGACGGAGGTCCTCTTCACCCGCGAAGGAGGCTCCGGCCCCGCCGCCGACCTCCGGGACGT
The DNA here is from genome assembly GCF_055588985.1 of Streptomyces sp. NPDC041970. Taxonomy (NCBI): domain Bacteria; kingdom Bacillati; phylum Actinomycetota; class Actinomycetes; order Kitasatosporales; family Streptomycetaceae; genus Streptomyces; species Streptomyces sp. NPDC041970. Next base: position 27,757 of record NZ_JBVJCD010000043.1, on the reverse strand, counting down.
CCTCGACGCCCCCGTCCTCTTCCTCGGCATCTCCGTACCCTCCGACGGCTGGCACGCTCCCAACGAGAAGGTCGAGCTGGACCTGCTGCTCAAGGGCGTGGAGACCACCGCCTACCTGTGGGGCGAGATGGCCGAGGCGCTCCGCTGAAACCGCCGCACGCCTCCGCGCACCGCCGCACACCCGATTCGCCCAGGGGGAGTAGGAAGCACCTGTGAGCACCTTCGACAACGTCGCCGCCAACCGCCCGATCGGCCTCACCGAGCCGAGCGGCATCGACCGCGCCGCGCACCTCCGCCTCGACGAGGCATGGCTGTCCGTGGCGTGGAGCCACCCGACGACCCGCGTCTTCGTCGTGTCCGGCGGACAGGTGCTGATCGACGACACCCCCGACGGGGGCACCGGGATCGTGATGACCCCGGCGTTCGAGGCGCCGGTCACCGAGAACCACCGCTACTTCCTGGGCACCGACGAGGACGGCGTCAGCTACTTCGCGCTGCAGAAGGACTCGCTGCCCGGCCGCATGGACCAGTCCGCCCGCCCCGCCGGACTGCGCGAAGCGGGCCTCCTGCTGAACCCCCGCGACGCCGGCCTGATGGTGCACGCGGTCGCCCTGGAGAACTGGCAGCGCCTGCACCGCTTCTGCTCCCGCTGCGGCGAACGCACCGTCATCGCGGCCGCCGGTCACATCCGCCGCTGCCAGGCCTGCGGCGCCGAGCACTACCCGCGCACCGACCCGGCGGTCATCATGCTGGTCACCGACGACCAGGACCGGGCCCTGCTGGGCCGCCAGGTGCACTGGCCGGAGGGCCGCTTCTCCACGCTCGCCGGGTTCGTCGAGCCGGGGGAGTCGATCGAGCAGTCCGTGGCCCGCGAGGTGTACGAGGAGGCGGGCGTCACCGTCGGCGAGGTCGAGTACGTCGCCAGCCAGCCGTGGCCGTTCCCCTCCAGCCTGATGCTCGGCTTCATGGCGCGCGCCACCTCCTCGGAGATCACCGTCGACGGCGAGGAGATCGAGGAGGCCCGCTGGTTCTCCCGCGACGACCTCACGGCCGCCTTCGAGTCCGGCGAGGTCCTGCCCCCGTTCGGCATCTCGATCGCGGCCCGTCTGATCGAGCTGTGGTACGGCAAGCCGCTGCCGAGGCCGGGCGGCGTGAAGCGGACCGGCTGACCGCCGCCTCGGGGAGCCCCGGGGGGGGGGGGGGGGGGGGGGGGGGAAGAGGGAGGGGGGGGGGGGGGGGGGGGGGGGGGGGGGGGGGGGGGGGGGAGGAGGGGGACCGGACCCGTCCCCCCCCCCCCCCCCCCCCCCCCCCCCCCCCCCCCCCCCCCCCCCCCCCCCCCCCCCCCCCCCCCCCCCCCCCCCCCCCCCCCCCCGGGCCGGGCCGGCGTGGAACGCGCCGGCCCGGCCATCCGGATCAGGCGTCGAGCGCCTGCTTCACCTGGGCCAGCGACGGGTTCGTCATCACCGACTCGGTGCCGGAGGCCGCCACGACGAGAAGGGTCGGCACCGTCTGGTTCCCACCGTTCGCCTTCTCGACGAAGGCCGCCGACTCGGGGTCGTGCTCGATGTTGACCTCGTTGTACGCGATGCCCTCGCGGTCCATCTGGCTCTTCAGCCGACGGCAGTAGCCGCACCAGGTGGTGCTGTACATCGTCACAGTGCCCGCCATGTCGCTGGCGCTCCTTCGTCTCGTCCGTACCGCTGCGCGGCCGGCAGCGTCACTTGCGGCCCGGCGCCACACGACCACCGACCCGCACGGAGCAGAACGCACGGGAGCCCGCCACCATTCCCGCCGCGCCCCCACGGCCGCCCCCGGAAGCCGCCCCCCGCACCGAGTACGCCCCCGTACCCGCGCCCATACCGAGCACGCACCTCACGCCCGTACGCCGCCCATCCCCGCCCCCGTACCGTGCGCCAGCGCCTCGCGGCCGGCCCGCGAAACGGCCCCGCAGCGCCGTGCATCCCCGCCCCCGTACCGCGCGGGCACTCCGCCCCGCAGCGAGCGCACCCCCGCTCCCGTACCGCGCGGGCACTCCGCCCCGCAGCGAGGGCGCGCACCTCGCTCCCGGTACGACGAATACCCCGCCCCTGTGGACGACCGCCGCACCCGTCCCGTGCGACCTGGCAGCATGGCGGGGTGACAGCAGCAACGCATTCCAGTCTCTTCCCGCAGGTTCCCGAGTCCCCGGACGCCGTGCTCGACGGGCTCGACCCCGAGCAGCGCGAGGTGGCTCTCGCCCTGCACGGACCGGTGTGCGTGCTGGCCGGAGCGGGGACGGGCAAGACCCGCGCGATCACGCACCGCATCGCCTACGGGGTGCGGGCGGGCATCCTCCAACCGGCCACCGTGCTCGCCGTCACCTTCACCAACCGGGCCGCCGGAGAGATGCGCGGACGCCTTCGGCAGCTCGGCGCGACGGGCGTGCAGGCGCGGACCTTCCACTCCGCCGCGCTCCGCCAGCTCCAGTATTTCTGGCCGAAAGCCGTCGGCGGCGAGCTGCCCCGACTGCTGGAGCGCAAGGTGCAACTGGTCGCCGAGGCCGCCGCCCGCTGCCAGCTCCGACTCGACCGCAACGAGCTGCGCGACGTCACCAGCGAGATCGAGTGGGCCAAGGTCACCCAGACGGTGCCCGCCGACTACCCGGCCGCCGTGGTCAAGACCCAGCGCGACGCCCCGCGCGACCCGGCGGTGCTCTCACAGATCTACTCCACGTACGAGCAGCTCAAGCGCGACCGCTCGGTGATCGACTTCGAGGACGTCCTCCTCCTCACCGTCGGCATCCTCCAGGACCGGCACGATATCGCCGAGCACGTCCGCAACCAGTACCAGCACTTCGTCGTCGACGAGTACCAGGACGTCAGCCCCCTCCAGCAGCGCCTGCTCGACCTCTGGGTCGGGGAGCGGGACAACCTCTGCGTCGTCGGCGACGCCAGCCAGACGATCTACTCCTTCACCGGGGCCACCCCCGACCACCTGCTCGACTTCCGCACCCGCCACCCCGGCGCCACCGTGGTCAAGCTGGTCCGCGACTACCGCTCCACCCCGCAGGTCGTCCACCTCGCCAACGGCCTGCTGAGCCAGGCCCGCGGAAAGGCCGCCGATCACCGGCTCGAACTGGTCTCGCAGCGCGACAAGGGCCCCGAGCCCGTCTACGCGGAGTATCCCGACGAGCCCGCGGAGGCGGAGGGCACCGCCCGCCGCATCCGCGACCTGATCGCCGCGGGCGTGCCGGCCGGCGAGATCGCCGTCCTCTACCGGGTCAACTCCCAGTCCGAGGTCTACGAGCAGGCCCTCGCGGACGCCGGGGTCCCCTACCAGTTGCGCGGCGCGGAGCGGTTCTTCGAGCGCGCCGAGGTCCGCGAGGCGGGCACCGCCCTGCGCGGAGCCGCCCGCGCCGGACGCAACGACTCCCTGCTCGACGAGGCGGAGGGGCTGCCGTCCCAGGTCCGGGCCGTGCTCTCCACCAAGGGCTGGACCAGCCGCCCGCCCGCCGGGTCGGGAGCGGTGCGCGACCGCTGGGAGTCGCTGGCGGCGCTGGTGCGGCTGGCCGAGGACTTCGAGGCGGCCAGGCCCGGCGCGACCCTCTCCGACCTGGTACGGGAGCTGGACGAACGGGCAGCGGCCCAGCACGCCCCGACCGTCCAGGGGGTGACCCTGGCCTCGCTGCACTCGGCGAAGGGCCTGGAGTGGGACGCCGTGTTCCTGGTCGGCCTGACCGAGGGCATGATGCCGATCGCCTACGCCAAGACCGACGAGCAGGTGGAGGAGGAGCGCCGCCTGATGTACGTCGGCATCACCCGCGCCCGCGTCCACCTCTCGCTCTCCTGGGCGCTGTCCCGGTCACCGGGGGGCAGGGCGAGCCGGCGGCCGACCCGCTTCCTCAACGGACTGCGGCCGGGCTCCGCGGCGGCCCCCGGCCGGGGAGGGGCCGGGGGCGGCGGCGGAATCGACCGGGGCTCCGGCCGGACCGCGACCGCCGACAGGACCCCGGCCGCCGAACGCAAGCGCCGGGGACCGGTGCGGTGCCGGGTCTGCGGCCGCACGCTCACGGCCGCGGGCGAGATGAAGCTGATGCGGTGCGAGGAGTGCCCCTCCGACATGGACGAGGCGCTCTACGGCCGGCTGCTCGACTGGCGCGCCGCCCAGGCCGCGCTGCTGGGCCAGCCGGACTTCTGCGTGTTCACCGAGAAGACGCTCATGGCCATCGCCGAGGCGGTGCCGTCCACGGAGGGCGAGCTGGTGGTCATTGCGGGCGTCGGCAACCGGAAGCTGCACCGCTTCGGCGCTGACGTCCTGGCCATCTGCGCAGGTGGGACAGGGGATGACGAGCATCGGGAGGGCGCCGGCGAGGGGTGAGGAAAACTCGTCGGGAAAATAGTTTGCGCCCGCACCAGTCGTCACCATAGGTTCTTAACCACGGGAACAGCGACTTCTCTGAAGCCCTGATTCCGTGCTGTACTTACCCCGAATACGCAGGACCGGCCCCGGCCGGACCCCCGAGACGCCGAGAGGAGGCGATTGAAGTGATCAGCATCATCGAAACCCAGAAAATGACCGGTCTCTCGGTCGTCTCCGCCTGCTCGCTCGGCGTCACCTGCTCCTCGGCCGCCTCGCTCCCTGCCACCGGTCTGTCCGGCGTCTTCGCCGTCCGTCCGGTGTCCCCGGCGAGCCTCCCCGTGACGCGGGAGCGCAATGAGCGACCGATCGAGGCACCGGCGGCAGCAGTAGCGAAGGCAGCGCAGGCCGATGCCTACGCCTTTGCGGCGACCGGTGCCGGAGCCAAGAAGCAGACGCAGCAGCACCACACGATGTGGGCCTTCCGTGGGCCTGAACCCTGGAGCGATCCAGCCTGATCCAGCATCAGGCCGGCGCCTTCAGGGCCGCGGAACCCCACTCGGGATCCGCGGCCCTTTTGTTTTGTCCGAACGGACGAGATGGAACGAAGGAGCCTCGGGACAAGCAGGACCTGGTACCAGCAGCCGCCAACCGGCCAACAGGCCGGCACGACCAGACGAGGACACCACCACCGTGCACATCGAAACGCACGCCCCGTCAGTACCGCTTTCCGACCCGATCTCGCCGCCCGGCTCCACGGAGGACTCCGCCTTGACCCCGCTCACCACGCTCACCGCGCTCGACGACGCCATCGAGAACCTGGGCGTACCCGTTCCCTGCCGCTCGTACGACCCGGAGGTCTTCTTCGCCGAGTCGCCGGCCGACGTCGAGTACGCCAAGTCCCTGTGCCGTACCTGTCCGCTCGTCGAGGCCTGCCTCGCCGGCGCCAAGGACCGGCGCGAGCCGTGGGGCGTCTGGGGCGGCGAGCTGTTCGTCCAGGGCGTCGTCGTGGCCCGCAAGCGGCCGCGTGGCCGCCCGCGCAAGAACCCGGTCGCGGCGTGACCGCCACCTGTGGGGCCCCCGCCCCCACGCGCGGGTACCGCCTCGGAACCATTGACCGTCCCCACACTCATGACCCCCGGAATCAGGCACCGATGACCACCCCCACGAAGGAGCCGGTCGGCTCCGCCACCCCCGACGTCACCATCATCGGCGCGAACGACTCGCGCCAGAACAGGACCCGCGAAATGCAACTCATCCCTGAAGCCCTGGCCCGTGCGCATATGCACGAGCGCCTGCGGGAGGCTCAGGCGGACCAGCAGTCCGTACGCCTGATCGCCGCTCGCCGGATGCAGCGCCGAGCCGAGCGCGCCTCCCTGCGCGCCCGCCGCGCGCTGGCCATGGCGGTCATGCACTGACCCGCCCGCCGTGCGCGGGGCGGACGCTTCCCCCTCCGCGCCACGGCTGCCTGCCACCACGGGGGCCACTCGGGCCCCGCCCGGACCCGATCAGCGAAGAGCGCCACACCCCGCCGCGGGCCGCCCGAACGAGGGCGGCCCCGCGGTGCGTTGTGCCGCCGCCCCCTCGGACACGGGGATATCGTCGCCGGATGGACGAGGAGACCCAGCCCCCTGAACGCGCCGCCGCAGCACAGGTGGTGTGCGCCCGCTGCGGTGCCACCGCCGAAGGCGACACGGTCCCGTTGACCTGGGTCGACTCCGTGGAGGACGGCGACCGCCGCTGCTTCTGCGACGCCTGCGCCCGCCTCCACATCCGCGCGATCGAAGGCCGCCTCGACTCCCTCTGGTGGTAGGCGCCGGTTACCCCGGCCCGCACCCCAGCGCTCGGCGCCCCACCCCAGCGCTCGGCACCCCGCCTCAGCACCCGGCACCCCGCCTCAGCACCCGGCACCCGGCTCCAAGGCCAGTACCCGGACCCGGTCCACGCGGTGTCCGACCTACGCCCCCGGCCCAGATCTCGACCTCAGCCCACGCGGTGTCGGGCCAGCCCATGTGGTGCCTGACCTACGCCTCCGCTGTCCCAGGCCCCTGCCCCCCCCGGCCCCGGTCTCAGACCACCTGGTGTCTGACCTCCGCCCGGCCCACACCGGCTGGCCCGAGGTCCGCGCGCGCCGCTGTGCCGGGCGCTACGGCTGGACGGCCTTCTCGCTCGTCTCCTCCTGCGCCACCCGCTCCTCCTGCGCCACCCGCTCCTCCAAGGCCCGCTCCTCCGAAGCCGGCTCCTCCCGGACCCGGTCCTCGGCCTCCTCCAGCTCCGACCGCTCGGGCCCCTCCGCCCCGGTCCGCGGCGCGGCGCCGTTCTTCGGCTCGCCCTCCTCGTCGACGCCCTCCGGGTCCTCCGCGAGGAACCCCGGCAGCCACGCCTCCAGTTCGTCTCGCAGTCGGACCGTCGCACCCAACTGGCAGAGCACCCCGATCGTGCTGAGGGTCACCCGGTGTATCAGTACGTAGGAAGGCGGGAGGTTGAGCTGCCTGCCGAGCTGGTGGGCGGGGGAGCGCGGATCGGCTATCCGGGCGGCCTGTTCACGGAGCCATTCACGGGTGAAGGTGAACTCCTCCGACCGCACCGGCGCGATGATCGGCACCAGGTAGTCGAGGACTTCCTCCGGGTCCAGCTCGATGGACTCCTTCACGAAGCGCTCCTCGCGCAACAGCCCGTACACGGCCGCCGCGTCGCCTTCCAGCGTCAGCCGCAGGGCGTCCCCGATGGTCTGCGGCAGCCCGCCCGGAAGGCGGTCGACCGTGCCGAAGTCCAGGACTCCCAACCGCCACGCACCACCGGCGCCGTGCCCTTCCTCCGTCGAGGCCGGGGGCAGGAGTCGGAAGTTGCCCGGATGCGGGTCGGCGTGGAGCAGACCGGTGCGTGCCGGACCGGAGAAGAGGAAGCGGGCCAGCAACTGTCCGGCACGGTCCCGCTGTTCCGGCGTCCCCGACGCGATGATCTCGGCCAGGGGAACGCCGTCGATCCACTCCGTGACGAGCACCTGGTCGGACTGGTGCACGACCTGGGGGACCACCACGTCCGGGTCGCCGGCGAACTCCTCCGCGTGTTCCCGCTGGGCCTGGGCCTCCAGGGCGTAGTCCAGCTCCTCCGTGACCCGGTCGCGCAGCTCCTTGATGAGCGGCTTGATGTCCATTCCGGGGACGAGCGGACCGAGCAGCCTGGCGAAGCGGCTGAGCTGGGCGAGATCCGAGAGCAGCGCCTGGCCCGCGCCGGGGTACTGCACCTTCACCGCGACCTCGCGGCCGTCATGCCATATCGCCCGGTGCACCTGGCCGATCGAGGCGGCGGCCGCCGGAGTGTCCTCGAACTCCAGGAAACACTCCCGCCAGTCCTCGCCGATCCGCTCGGCCAGCACCTTGTGGACCGTGCGGGCGGGCAGCGGCGGCGCGGCCTCCTGGAGCTTGGTCAGCGCCGCCCGGTAGGGCCCGGCGATCTCCTCGGGGAGCGCCGACTCGAAGACGGAGAGGGCCTGACCCAGTTTCATGGCCCCGCCCTTCAACTCGCCCAAGGTCTTGAACAGTTGGTCCGCCGTGCGCTGCTGCAGCTCACGGGCCACCAGCTCGGCCGACTTTCCGCCGATCCGCTTGCCCAGTCCCCATGTGGCACGGCCGGCGAAGCCGATCGGGAGCGCGGCCAGCTTGGCGGTACGCGTAACCGCCTTCCGGGGAAGATCAGACATGTGCCCCTCCAGTTCCCAGACTGCCGTGCCGCTCCAGCCTCCGGCGTCACACCGTCGACGGCGGTCACCCGGCCATTGTGTCCTGCGCCGGAAGAGCACCCGAGGCCCGTGCCCCGTTAACGCTCGGCGAGGCGGACGCCCCGGTGCCCGTCGGTGCGTCGTACCGGGCGTCGGGACCTCTCCGGCTCTCGTCCGCCGGGTGTCTTCCCGAGTCCTCGGCCGCCCCGCAGGGGCAGTCCGGGTGCGGGTCGATCCGTTGGCTGCGCCAGTCCAGCAGGGGCAGCGCGGCCTCCCAGCGCACACCCGTGCTGGTGGGCAGGCCCCCGTCCAGGAAAGCGAGCGCGTGCGCCGCCGCGAGGCCGGCGACCGCCGTGGCCAGCCCAAGGTCGCAGGCGCTCACCGTCCCCCGCCGCCCCGAGCGCCACTGCGCCGCCATCCGGGGCCACTGCGCGTCCCGGTCCGCGCGATGCCGCTCAAGGCAGCCCGCGCAGCCGGTGCCGCCGGGCAGGACGAGGGGACCGACCACCCCGGTCGCCTCGATCACCCCCGCGTAGAGATGGGGGGTGCCGGACGCCATCCACGGGCCCGCGGTGTCCGCGACGGGCGCGTACACCGCGAGACCGTCCCGCGGCGCGACGACGATCAGGGAGAAGCCGGGCTCCCCGGCGCTCCCCGCCCGGTCCGCCCCCGCGCCGGTCCGGCCCGCCGCCGTGGAGCGGGGAGCGGGGCCGGGGGCGGACCGGTGGACGAGCCGGCGGGCGGCCACGTCGCGCCGTTCCCCCACGGACGCCGGGGGCAACCCGGCCGGTGCCACGTCCCAGGGCTCGACGCGGCCCCCGTCCAGCACGTCCACATGGCCCACCCCCGCGCCGGACAGCACCGAGGCGATCGACGCGCCGACCCGACCCGCCCCCCGCACCTGGACGCGCATCGCCCGCCGGGCCGCCGTCCGGCGCAGCCCGCCGCCCGGTTCGGGGTGGACCACGGAGAGCGAGGCCACATCAGGGCGTCGGCGGTCCATCGATTCCGTCCGGTGGCAGAGCGCGTCGGCCTGCGGACCCGCCGATCGCGGATCGTCGAGAAGCCCGGCCTCCGCCAACCGCGCGAGCAGCACGTCGACGTGGCGGTCCGGTAGATCCAGCGCCTTCGCCTCCTCGCGCAGCAGCGGCAGTCCTCGAGTGCCGTCGAGCAGTTCCAGAAAGCTTCCGGTGGCGAGGTCCACCGGACCGAGTGCCACGGCGTGCGCGGGCGTCACGCCGAATTGCACGGTGTTCCGTCCGCGCCAGGCACGGCGCAATGCGGGCTTCAGCATCGGATACATGGTTTCTCCCCCGAGCGGTCTCGCGATCACGGCACGGGAGGGCCCCGGCCGTACTCCGCACGGCCCGCGGGGGCGTGCTCCGCGGACCGCCGGCACGCAGGGCAGTGACCCCGCGAATCCTTTGCCAGAATGAGGTCCCGCGAAGAATCGCGCGCAGAGTTATCCACAGGCAGGGGTTGTTAATCATTTGAATGCTGCCTGTCCGGGGGTGATCACCGCGGAACCGTCCGCGGGCGGGACTTCCCGTACGCACTGCGGGTAACGTCATGGCGTGCCTGCCGACCCGCCGTCCCGTCTCGCCGGGGAGACCCCCGCGCGCCGCGCCGGAAGCGCTCAGCGCGGCGCGGCAGCCCCTCCGCCCCGCGTTTCGTCGGCGAGCGCGGTCGAAGTGCGCCGGAGCACCCGGCGCAGAAGAACGGTCTCCGCCTACCGGGAGGGCGACCGCACGATCGTGCTCATCCCGGCCCGGATGTCGGAGGCGGAGGAGCGCCGCTGGGTGGGCGTGATGCTCGACAGGCTCGCCGCGCAGGAGAGCAAGCGCGTCCTGGGCGACACGGAGCTGGCCGAACGCGCCGCACGGCTCTCCGCCCAGTACTTCGACGGCCGGGCCAGGCCCGTCTCGGTGCGCTGGGTGACCAATCAGAACACGCGCTGGGGCTCGTGCACCCCCGCCGAGGGCAGCATCAGGCTCTCGCACCGGTTGCAGGGGATGCCGGAGTACGTCGTCGACTACGTGCTCCTGCACGAGCTGGCGCACCTGCTCGTCCCCGGCCACGGCCCGAGGTTCTGGCGGCTCCTGGAGGCGTACCCGCGCACCGAGCGGGCCCGCGGCTACCTGGAGGGCGTGGTGGCGGCGGACCGGCTGCCCCATCTGCCCGCCGCGCGTGAGGAATGAGAGCGGCCGGAGGCGGCGGATCACTTCCGGTGCTGCGGAAGGGCCCCGCTCGACGGTTCTGTACCGGATGTGTACCGGCTTGGCCGGATGTCGTCGTTTGCGGTTAGCCTGGCGCGACGCATTCACCTTCGGGATGGGGGACGGTCGTTACGCATGGCCAGGGAATTCCAACGCGGCCACAAGGCCAAGATCAGTGATCTCACACCAGGGACGGACCTGTACGTAGGTGTGCAGATCGCCGGCCCCGGACTGACGTTCGACATCAGTTGCTTCGGTCTCGACGCCAACGAGCAGCTCTCCGACGACCGGTATTTCATCTTCTTCAACCAGCCGAAATCGCCTGAGGAATCCATTCAGCTCCTCGGCGCCCAGGCCGGTGACACCGAGTCCTTCCGCGTCACGCTCGACCGAGTCCCGGCAGCCGTCCAGAAGCTCTCCTTCACCGCGACGCTCGACGGCGCCGGACAGATGTCGCAGATCGGCCCCGGCTACATCCGGATCGTCGCGGGCGGCGAGGAAGTGGTCAGGTACTCCTTCACCGGGTCGGAGTTCACCACCGAGCGGGCGGTGATGCTCGGCGACTTCTACCTGAAGGACGTCTGGCGTTTCGCCGCCGTCGGCCAGGGTTTCGACGGCGGTCTCGAAGCGCTCCTGAAGAACTTCGGCGGTGAGGTCGCCGAGGAGGAGGCCCCGCCCGCCCCGCCTGTCGCGGCGGCCGCTCCGGGGTTCGCCCCGCCGGCCCAGGCCGCGGAGCCTCCGGCCTTCGGCGCCCCGCCCGCCCCGCCCGCTCCGCAGGCTTCCCAGCCCCCGGCCTTCGGCGCCCCGCCCGCACCCGCGCCGCCGACCGTCCCGCAGCACCCGGTGCACGCGGCGCCGACGATCGCCGCTCCCCTCGCGCCCCCGGCCCACCAGGCGCCACCGGCCCCCCAGAGCCCGTCCCCGTACGCCCAGCCCCACCAGCCCCCGTTCGGCCAGGCCCCCGGACAGTTCCCCGGCCAGGGCGCCCCGCCGGCCGCGCCCTTCGGCCAGCAGGCGCCCGCGCCGTACGGGCAGCCCGCACCGGGCCCGTTCGGGCAGCAGCCCGCCGGCGGTCCCCCCGCGGGAGTGCCGCAGGGCGTACCGGCCACCGGGGGCGGCCTCCAGGCGGCTTTGCAGCCGTACAAGGAGACCGCGACCGGACAGCGCTGGACCCCGCAGAACCAGCAGCTCATGCGGGTCGACCTGACCATGGGCGGCGCCGGGGTGCTGGCGCGCCAGGGCAGCATGGTGATGTACCAGGGCAAGGTGGACTTCGGTTATAAGGGCGCCGGGTTCGTCGGCCGTGCCGTCGGCAACGCCACCGGCCAGGAGATGCAGTTGATGCGCTGCACCGGACGCGGCCAGGTCTTCCTCGCCGAAACCGGCGCGCACCTCCACCCGATCGAGCTGCAGGGCGACGCCGTCTGCGTCTCGGCGGAGAGCGTCCTCGCCTTCGACGAGTCCCTCCAGTACGAGATCCGCAGGATCGAGGGGCACGGCATCCCCGGCGGCGCGCTGTTCACCATGCAGTTCCAGGGCTCCGGCACCGTGATCGTCAAGACCCACGGCACGCCGGTCGTCCTGCCGGTCACGCCCACCACGTTCGCCGACTGCAACGCCGTCGTCGCCTGGTCGGCCGCCTCGCAGGTGATCGTCTCCAGCCAGGTCCGGCTGCGCCGCAACGCGTATCCGGGACACAGCGGGGAGACCGTGAACCTCCAGTTCCGGGGAGCCCCCGGCAACTTCATCGTCGTCCAGCCCTACGAGGTCTGAGGGAGCCCGTCATGAACCAGCAACTCGCGGGCTTCGCCCCGACCCCCGTCACCGCCCGCATGGAGAACCACGGCAGAAGTATGCTCAAGGTCGCCATGGCCTCCGGGCAGGACCTCTTCGCGCGTACCGGCTCGATGGTGGCGTACGAGGGCTTCATCCAGTACGAGCCCAACCCGCCCGCGGTCCGCCAGATCGCCTCCCAGTGGATCACCGGCGAGGGCGCGCCCGTCATGAAGTGCTCCGGCGACGGGCTGCTGTACCTCGCCGACTACGGCGCCGACGTGCTCGTCGTCAACCTCGACGACGAGGCCATCTCCGTCAACGGCACCAACCTCCTCGCCTTCGACGCCCACCTCACCTGGGGTGTCGAGAAGGTCAAGGGGCTCGCCAAGTTCGCCGGGCAGGGGCTCTGGAACGTCGTCGTCCAGGGGACCGGCTGGGTCGCCATCACCTCGCGGGGCACCCCGATCGTCGTCGACTGCGGCCGCGGCGAGGACGAGACGTACGTCGACCCGGACGCGCTGGTCGCCTGGTCCCCGAATCTGAAGGTCAAGGGGAAGCGCAGCTTCAAGGCCGGGGCGCTGATCGGCCGCGGCAGCGGAGAGGCGTACCAGATGGCCTTCTCCGGTCAGGGCATCGTCGTCGTCCAGCCGAGCGAGGACAGCACGGACCGCCTGCGGGTCCGGAACTGAGGGGGAGGGAACACGCCATGCAGAGTCCGCTTTTCAGCCACACCGAGCAGCAGACCCAGGACCGGTACGCACTCCAGAACCCGCAGCTCCTGCGGGTCGCGCTGACCGGCCACGACGACATCCTCGCCCGCAAGGGCGCCATGGTCGCCTACCAGGGGCTGATGGACTTCGACGGGGAGTACCAGTCGGCGGGGCAGCGCCGCGCCCGCGAGCACACCGGCGAGGGCCTCGACCTGATGCGGGTGTCCGGCCAGGGCACCGTCTACCTCGCCAACCTCGCCCAGTACGTCCACGTGGTGGACGTCGACCGCGACGGGCTGACCGTGGACAGCTCCTACGTCCTCGCGCTCGACTCCGCGCTGCACACCGAGGTCGTCGCGGTGGACAGCCAGTACGGGATCTCCGGCAGCGGCAAGTACCAGCTCACCATCACGGGAACCGGCAAGGTGGCCCTCATGACCTCGGGCCAGCCTTTGACGATGCAGGTCACGCCGGACAAGTACGTCAACGTCGACGCCGACGCGATCGTCGCCTGGTCCAGCTCCCTGCGGGTGCAGATGCAGGCCCAGACGCACTCCGCGGGCGTCTTCCGGCGACGCGGCACCACCGGGGAGGGCTGGGAGCTGAGCTTCCTCGGCCAGGGGTTCGCCCTGGTCCAGCCGAGCGAGGTCATGCCCCCGCAGAACGCGCAGATCGGCCAGGGCGCCCGCGCCCAGTTCGGCGTGGGGCAGCAGGGCTCCCGCGGTCAGAACCAGAACAACGTGTGGAACTGACCGGCCGGACCGGACACAGCGGTAAGGGGCGGCCTCCTGCGAGGCCGCCCCTTACGCGTGTCTGCGACCGGAGGCTACCGGCCCGTCCGCTCCAGTCGGGACCGGGTCGCCTCCAGCAGCCGTACGACGGACGTGTCCGCCACCGCGGCCACCTCGTCGTAGGGGAACCAGCGCAGCTCCAGGGACTCCTCGCTGATCCGCTCCGCCGCGCCGGGCGGGGCCAGCGCGGCGTACTGCACGTCCAGGTGCCAGGTGCACGGCGGGGGGATGGGGTGCCGGTCCAGCCGGACCGGGCCGCCCGGCAGCAGGGTGAGACCGGGGACGCCGGACTCCTCCACCGCCTCGCGGAGCGCCGCCGCCTCCAGGGTGGCGTCCTGGGGCTCGCAGTGGCCGCCCATCTGGAGCCACATCCGCAGCTTCCTGTGCAGCGTGAGCAGCACCCGGCCGCGCTCCGGGTCGACGACCAGGGCGCTGGCCGTCACGTGCCCGGCCCCGCAGGCCTTCCACATGCCGTCGCCGTGGAGCGCCAGGTGGTCCAGATAGGTCTGGCGCAGCCCGGCCTGTTCGCCGCTCCCGTCCTCCTCGGCGTACCCCTTCAGCACCAGGACGGCGTCGTCGTGCAGGCTCACCGGGCGGGGCCGTCCTTGCCGTCCTCGTCGTCCCGGCCGCCGCTCCCGGAACCGCTCTCGGGCTCCGCGCCGGCGTCGCCCGCCGGCCCGTCCTCGGCGCCCGGCTCCTTCGCGGCCGCCCCGCCGGAGCCTTTCGCCGCCTCGCCGAGCATCTTGTCCAGCTCGGAGAAGTCCGCCTGCTCGTGGTGCACGAACCCGTCCGGGTCGTCCAGGTCGCCGGCGGTCGGCAGCATGTCGGGGTGCGACCACAGCGCGTCCCGGCCCTCCAGACCGCGCGCGTCCGTGAGCGAGGCCCAGAGCCGCGAGGCGTCCCGCAGCCGCCGCGGACGCAACTGCAACCCGATGAGCGTGGCGAACGTCTGCTCGGCCGGACCGCCCGAGGCGCGACGCCTGCGCATCGTCTCGCGCAGGGCGTCGGCCGAGGTCAGCCGGGTCCTCGCGGCCTCGTGGACCACCGCGTCCACCCAGCCCTCCACCAGGGCCAGAGCCGTCTCCAGCCGGGCCAGCGACGCCTTCTGCTCGGGCGTGTCCTCCGGCTGGAACATGCCCTGCTGAAGGGCGTCCTGCAACTGCTCCGGCTGCGAGGGGTCGAACTGGCCGACCACGTCCTCCAGCTTGGCGGTGTCCACCTTGATGCCGCGGGCGTACGCCTCGACGGCGCCGAACAGATGGGACCGCAGCCACGGCACGTGGGCGAACAGGCGCTGGTGGGCCGCCTCCCGCAGGGCCAGGTACAGCCGCACCTCGTCCAGCGGGACGCTGAGGTCCTTGCCGAAGCGCGCCACGTTCAGCGGGAGCAGCGCGGCCTTGCCCGCCGGGCCCAGCGGCAGCCCGATGTCGGTGGAGCCCACCACCTCGCCGGCCAGCACGCCCACGGCCTGGCCGATCTGCTGGCCGAACATGGCGCCGCCCATCGACCGCATCATGCCGATCAGCGGGCCCGCCATGGCCTGCATCTCCTCGGGCAGCACATCGCCCATCGCCAGGCCCACCCGCTCGGCCACCGGGTCGACCAACTGCCGCCAGGCGGGCAGCGAGGCCTCGACCCACTCCGCGCGGCTCCACGCCACGGTGGAGACGGCGCCGGAGGGCATCGACGTCACCCCGTCCAGCCAGAGGTCCGCCAGGCGCAGCGCCTCGTCGACCGCCGTGCGCTCGGCCGGTCCGACGCTCTCGTCCTTGGTGCCGTCCGACGTGCCCTGCGAGACCGTCTGGCGGGCGATCTGCTTGGCCATGTCCCAGTTGACGGGACCGCCCTCGTAGCTCAGCATCTGGCCGAGCTGCTGGAAGGCCGCGCCGAGATCGTTCGGATTCATCGAGCCGAACATCGCGGCGAACGGGTTCTCACCGCCCGCTCCCGGTCCGAAACCGAACGGGCCTCCCATGCCGCCCGCGCTCTGCCCACCTTCGGTGGGGTCCTTCTTCTTGCCCTCGTCGCCGTTCTCCGGCTCCTCCGGCGGAAGGCCGAATCCGAATGGGGTGTCACTCACGGGTTTCCTCGGCTCGTAGGGCCGCCGGCTGGAACCGGCGGCGGCTGCCCGACATCACCATCCAGCGTAGACACCACGCCCGCATCGGGGCTCAGTGCTCCGCCGACTCCGGGCCTGCGGCAGGATGGACGCCACCTGGTACGTACGCGTCATTCGGGTACGTACTGAAGACAACCGCTGGAGACGCCCGGTGAGTTCCCCAGATCCGCAGGTTCGCGCAGCGCGAAACCTGTCCGACCCCTCGCCCGAGAACACGCCCGAGAAGAAGTCCCCGCGCGACCGGGGCCCCGTCATCGCGGTCACCGGCGCCGCGACCGGCATCGGCCACCTGCTGACCGCCCACCTCGCCGCGTCCGACGCCGTCAAGCAGGTCATCGCGATGGACGAGCGCCGCGGTGAGGTGTCCGAGGCCACCTGGCACGTCCTGGACGTCCGGGACCCGGTCATCGCCGAGAAGCTGCGCGGCGCGGACGTCGTGGTGCACCTGGCCCTCGACCTCGACCTGGAGACCGACCCCGCCGCCCGCACCGCGTACAACGTACGGGGCACCCAGACCGTGCTCACCGCGGCCGCCGCCGCAGGTGTCCACCGGGTCGTGCTGTGCACCTCCGCGATGGTCTACGGGGCGTTCCCGGACAACGACGTGCCGCTCTCGGAGGACGCCGAACTGCGCGCCACCGCGGAGGCCACCGGCGTCGGCGACCTCCTGGAGATCGAACGGCTCGGCCGCCGCGCCCCCCGCGCCCACCCCGGTCTGAACGTCACCGTCGTGCGCCCCACCGTGCTGGTCGGCGGCACCGACACGGCGCTGACCCGCTACTTCGAGTCACCCCGCCTGCTGGTCGTCGCCGGATCGCGCCCCACCTGGCAGTTCTGCCACGTGGACGACCTGGTGACGGCCCTGGAGTACGCCGCCCTGGAGAAGATCGACGGCGAGTTCGCGGTCGGCTGCGACGGCTGGCTGGAGCAGGAGGAGATCGAGGAGCTGAGCGGCGTACGCCGGATGGAGCTGCCCTCCGCCGTCGCCCTGGGGGCCGCCGCCCGGCTGCACCGGATCGGCCTCACGCCCTCGCCGGCCGGGGACCTGGCGTACACGATGCACCCCTGGGTGGTGAGCGTGAGCCGGCTGCACGACGCCGGGTGGCGGCCGAAGTGGACCAACGAGGAGGTCCTCGGCTCCCTCCTCGCCGAGGTCGAGGGCCGCCACACCCTCGCCGGACGCCGCCTCGGGCGCAAGGACGCCACCGCCGCCGGAGCCGCCGGCGCCACGGTCGCCCTGCTCGGCACAGCGGCCCTGGTCCGCCGCGCCCGCAAGGCGCGCCGCCGCATCTGACGCCTCGCGGCCGCGGTCCTGGAGGAGGCTCCAGGACGACCCGCCCGCCGCCGGGTGAGACGGCGGTACCGCGATGTCGGCGCCGTACGGCACGATGGGGGCATGGCACGCACCCACGACCACCCCGGCGAGCAGGCGGCTCCGGACCCCGTCAGGCTGCTCGCGATCCGGCCGACTCCCCTCTCGGTCGACGAGGTCCTCCGCGCCGTCGGGGACGACGCCGCGGGCGGCACCGCGCTCTTCGTCGGCACGGTGCGCAACCACGACGGGGGGCAGGACGTCGACGCGCTGGGCTATTCGTGCCACCCCTCCGCCGAGGACGAGCTGCGCCGGGTGGCGGAGAAGGTCGTCGCCGACTTCCCGGTCCGGGCGCTGGCGGCCGTCCACCGGGTGGGTGAACTGCGGGTGGGCGATCCGGCGGTGGTCGTCGCCGTCTCCTGCCCCCATCGGGCCGAGGCGTTCGAGGCCTGCCGCAGGCTCGTCGACGACCTCAAGCACGAGGTTCCGATCTGGAAGCACCAGCGCTTCACGGACGGCACGGAGGAATGGGTCGGAGCGTGCTGACCGCAAACCGGACCGGGGCGCATCAGCCCCGATTTGCGTAACGGCCCCCCTGGCGTGAGCGTTGGTCTTCCGGATCGTTAATCTGCTGATCGGTCACTCGGTCGCTCATGGGGTAGGGAGGTCGTGATGGCGGCACTCGCTTGGTTGTTGATTCCACTTTTCGCTGCTGTCGGCGGTGCGATATGGGCGAGCTGGGCTGCCCGCAACCGCACGGCCGGCGATGTCACCGAACTCGCCGGCTACGCCAGGTTCCGGGACGCGATGGAGAAGTCGCACTCCGGTTCCGGAGTCCTCTGAGAGAGCCGCACGCCGTGTGACGCCCTTCCGCCGTGCACCGGCCCTCCCGGACGGACCGGCCCCGGAAGTGCACTGACGGGCCCTTCCCGTACTGTCGTTCCATGCCACGCCGCACCGCGACGATGCTCGCCTCCACCCTCGTCCTCATCGCGCTGCTCTGCGCAGGCGTGCTGATCAAAGTGCCGTACGCGGAGATGTCCCCCGGACCGACGGTCAACACCCTGGGCGAGGCGCGTGGCGAGCCCGTCCTGCAGGTCTCCGGTCGCAAGACGTACCCGACCTCCGGGCATCTCAACATGACGACGGTGCGCGTCACCGGTGCGGACTACCGGATGAACCTCGTCGAGGCCGTCTACGGCTGGCTGGCCCACGACAGCGTCGTCGTGCCGCACGAGACCCTCTACCCGGACGGCAAGACCGAGGAGCAGTCCACCCAGGAGAACGCCGAGGAGTTCAGCCAGTCCCAGGAGAGCGCCAAGGTGGCCGCCCTGCGGGAGCTGGACATCCCCGTCTCCACGCAGGTCGTGGTCTCCACGGTCGTCAAGGGCAGCCCCTCCGAGGGCAAGCTGCACGCGGGCGACGTGATCAAGGCCGTCGACGGCACGGCGGTGAAGGAGCCCGACGACGTGGCGAAGCTCGTCACCGAGCACCGCCCCGGCGAGGACGTCACCTTCACCGTCGTCCCGGCCGATGAGGCCGCCGCCGCCGAGAAGGCGGGCCGGACCCCCCAGGGCGGCGAGAAGGTCACCCTCACCACCCGGAAGGCCCCCGCAGAGGACGGCGGCGGGGCCGGCGCGGGCAAGGGGCGCGCGATCGTCGGCATCAGGGCCGGCACGGACCACACGTTCCCGTTCGAGATCGACATCAAGCTCGCGGACGTCGGCGGGCCGAGCGCCGGGCTGATGTTCTCCCTGGGCATCATCGACAAGCTCACCCCCGGCGATCTGACCGGCGGCGAATTCGTCGCGGGCACCGGCACCATCGACGACGCGGGCGCGGTCGGCCCGATCGGCGGCATCACCATGAAGCTCGTCGGGGCCCGCGAGGCGGGCGCCCGCTACTTCCTCACGCCCAGCGACAACTGCGCCTCGGCCGCGGCCGACGTCCCGAGCGGGCTCACCCTCGTGCGGGTGAAGACCATCGCGGACGCGAAGAAGTCGCTGGAGCGCATCCGCGACGGCGAGACCGACGGCCTGCCGAGCTGCTCGGCGAGCTGAGGCCCCGCCGCCCGGACCGGCGCGGGTCCGGACGACGGGCGCGGCTCAGGCCTCGAACGTCGCCGCGAGGGCCTCGGCGAGACCGGGGACCAGCCCGGCGCCGGTCAGGACCTCGGTGGGGGAGTCCTTCTCCCGCAGCCGTACGGCCGACTCGCGCGCGCCGTCCCGCAGGACGGCCACGGTCATCCGGACCTCCTGCCGGTCGGGGTGGTTCGCCACCCACTCCGCCAGCCGCTTGTCGCTGAGCCCTTCCGGCACGGACGCCTCGGCGGACGGCGGCAGCATCAGCCGCTCCACCGTCATGGCGCACCCGGCCACCGCGTCGGGCCAGGCGATCGTGGCGAGGAAGTCGTCCAGCGCCGTGCCGGCGGGCAACTCCTCCTGTTCGACGGGGGTGAGGGAGGCGACGGGGGCGGCGGCGGCTCCGTCCAGGCCGAGCTGGGCGGCGAGAGCGGGCTCCTGGGCCCGCAGCCGGGCGGTGTCGACCAGGGCGAACAGCCGGGCGGGCTGGTCCCAGCCGAGGGTGGAGGCGTAGGCGTCGATTTCGAGGACGGCGACGGTCAGCGGACTCGCGGCCATCGGAGGTCCTGCGGGGGAAACGTTGGGCATGGCCAATATCCTGCCTCCTTCCACCCCGGAAGCGGGAACTAGGTAAAGCCTCAGTAAGTTGCATAGGTGGGCTCTAGGATCGCTGAGCCTGTTCCCCACGACCGCGAACTTCGAGGTGCGCACGTTGGCTTTCCAGATGCCGGACCGCGGCGGAGGCCCGACCGGGCCACGGATCAGAGTCGGCCGCCCGTCCCGGCGCGCCCGTACCCTGCTCATGACATTGGGCGTCCTGGCGGTCCTCGCCATGGCCTTCGTCATGTTCGCCGGGTTCTGGACGGACTGGCTCTGGTACAGGTCGGTCGCGTATTCATCCGTCTTCACCACCACCCTGTGGACCAAGATCGGGCTCTTCCTCGTCTTCGGGCTGCTGATGGCGCTCGCCATCGGCGTGAACATCTGGCTCGCGCACCGGCTCCGGCCGCCGCTGAGCGCGATGTCGCTGGAGCAGCAGAGCCTGGACCGCTACCGCATGAGCGTCGCCCCCTTCAAGAAGTGGGTGCTGCTCGCCGTCACGGCGCTCGTCGGGCTGATCGCCGGAGCCTCCGCCTCCGGCCAGTGGCGCACCTGGCTGATGTACGTCAACGGCGTGCGGTTCGGCCAGAAGGACCCCCAGTTCAAGCTGGACGTCGCCTTCTACGCCTTCGACCTGCCCTGGTACCGCTTCCTGCTGGGCTTCGGCTTCGCGGCGACCGTGCTCTCGCTCATCGCCGCCGCCCTGACCCACTACCTGTACGGCGGGCTGCGCATCACCAGCCCCGGCGCCCGCGCCACCGGCGCGGCCACCGGCCACCTCTCGGTGCTGCTCGGCGTCTTCGTCTCCCTGAAGGCCGTGGCGTACTGGCTCGACCGCTACGGCCTGGCCGTGAAGTCCAGTGACTTCAAGGCCACCGACAACTGGACCGGCCTGCGGTACGTCGACGCCAACGCCTACCTCCCGGCGAAGACCATCCTGTTCTGCATCGCCGTGATCTGCGCGGTGCTGTTCTTCGCCACGCTGTGGCGCCGCACCTGGCAGCTCCCGGTCATCGGCTTCGGCCTGATGGTGCTCTCGGCGATCCTGATCGGCGGGCTGTACCCGGCGATCGTGCAGAAGTTCCAGGTCCAGCCGAACGAGCAGGCCAAGGAAGCGCCGTTCATCCAGAAGAACATCGACGCCACGCGCGACGCGTACGACATCGACGACGCGAAGGTGGACGACTACGAGGGCCAGGCCACGACGGACGACGGCACGACGCTGCGGGCCGCGGCCAACACGGCGGCCAGCTACCGCGTGATGGACCCCAACGTCGTCTCGCCGGCCTTCCAGCAGCTCCAGCAGAAGAGGAACTACTACCAGTTCCCCCGGACGCTGGACGTCGACCGCTACAAGGGCGCGGACGGCAAGGAGCAGGACACGGTCATCGGTCTGCGTGAGCTGAACATCCAGGGTCTGCCCAAGCGGAACTGGATCAACGACCACTTCACGTACACCCACGGCTACGGCGCCATCGCGGCGCGGGGCACCACCACCGGCAACAACCCGCCGGGGTCCCCGGACTTCACCGAGTCGGGCCTACCCTCCACCGGTGAGTTCGACAAGTACGAGCAGCGGATCTACTACGGCGAGAAGACCGAGCAGTACTCCATCGTCGGCGGGCCCCAGAAGGAGCTCGACTACGAGGAGGACGGCGAGAAGACCACGAGCTACAAGGGCGACAGCGGGGTCAGCCTCGCCAACTCGTTCAACCGCGCCGCGTACGCGGTCTCCTTCAGCGAGCCGCAGATCCTCTATTCGGGAGCCATCGGCGAGGGTTCGCGGATCCTGTACAACCGCACGCCCAAGGAGCGCGTCGAGGCGGTCGCCCCCTGGCTGACCATCGACGGTGACGCCTACCCGGCGGTCGTCAAGGGTCGGATCCAGTGGATCGTCGACGCGTACACCACGACGAACGGCTACCCGTACGCGTCCCGGACGACGCTCGGCGACACCACGGCCGACTCGCTGACCACCAACCAGCGCGCGGTCGTCGCCCAGCAGAACCAGGTCAACTACATCCGCAACTCGGTCAAGGCCACCGTCGACGCCTACGACGGCAAGGTCCGGCTCTACGAGTGGGACACCGAGGACCCGGTCCTCAAGACCTGGCGCAAGGCGTTCCCCGACACGGTGAAGGCCCGCGGGGACATCCCCCAGGAGCTCATGGACCACCTGCGGTATCCGCAGGACCTGTTCAAGGTCCAGCGCGAGCTGCTGACCCGCTACCACGTCGAGAAGCCCGCGCAGTTCTACAGCGGCAGTGACGCGTGGCAGGTGCCGGACGACCCGACCAACAAGGAGCCGGGCTCCGTCCCGCCCTACTACCTGAGCATGAAGATGCCGGGCCAGGACGAGCAGCAGTTCTCGCTGACCACCACGTTCACCCCCAAGGGGCGTCCGAACCTGGGGGCGTTCATGGCGGTCAACGCGGACGCGGCCAGCAAGGACTACGGAACGATAAGGCTGTTGCGGGTCACCTCGACGGTGAAGGGCCCCGGCCAGCTCCAGAGCGAGC
The DNA here is from genome assembly GCF_055588985.1 of Streptomyces sp. NPDC041970. NCBI lineage: Bacteria > Bacillati > Actinomycetota > Actinomycetes > Kitasatosporales > Streptomycetaceae > Streptomyces > Streptomyces sp. NPDC041970. Next base: position 5,577 of record NZ_JBVJCD010000043.1, on the reverse strand, counting down.
TGAACGGCAACGACGACGTCGCCGAGTTCGTGAGGAACCTCAAGGGCACCGACTCCGACATCGAGTACGGCAACCTGCTGACGGTGCCGCTGGAGGGCGGCTTCCTCTACATCGAGCCCGTCTACACGCGCGGCGGCACGCAGAACTACCCGCTGCTGCGCAAGGTGGCCGCCTCCTACGGCTCGAAGATCGTCTTCGAGAACAGCCTGGGGGACGCGCTCAACGCGGTCTTCGGGGTGGACGGCGACGCGGAGACGACGCCGCCCGACCCCAGTGACCCGCCGGGCGACACCACCGAGCCGCCCGCCACCGGCGCCGCCGCGCTGAAGAAGGCCATCGCGGACGCCCAGAAGGCGTACGCCGACGGTGAGAAGGCGCTGGAGGAGCAGGACTGGCCGGCCTACGGCAAGGCGCAGGAAGCGCTCCAGGAGGCTCTGGAGAGGGCCGCTGCCGCACAGCCCACCGCGGGCGCCAAGCCGGAGGCCGCCGCCAAGCCGGACGGTGCTGTCAAGCCCGCGAGCACCGGCAGGCCGGCGGGCGTGGACGGGGCCGAGCCGGCCCGCGAGCCCGCCGGGGCCGCCGAGAGCGGTGACCAGGGGAGCTGAGAAGGACCCACCCCGCGTCGTGGTACGGTTGTGAACACAACGACGCGGGGTGGAGCAGCTCGGTAGCTCGCTGGGCTCATAACCCAGAGGTCGCAGGTTCAAATCCTGTCCCCGCTACTGAAGACGAAGGCCCGGATTCTCTGGAATCCGGGCCTTCGTCATGTCCTGGTCGTCCCGTACCGCGACTTTCCCGAACGGCGGGCGTGAAGCGCGGTTCGATGGGCACGAGTTGGGTTCGGGCGTGTTTGACTTATCTCTCTGTGGGCATGTCGACAAAACGCTGAAGTGACCTCACTGGCCGCGCTATACCAGGTGTACGCGGGTAACAGGTGGTGCGACGATGGTATTTATGGGGGACAGGGCAACTCTGTTGGAGACGGGGCGGTTTGCACAGCGGCGCGGCCAAGGGACGGGAAACACCGTGGACGAGGCTTTCGTCGTCACCGTCTCCGGGACGGCCGCAGCAGGCTTCAGCACATCCGCCGCAGACGACGCCGCCGTATCGGGCGGCCCGGGGACCGCGGCGGCGTCCGGGTCCCTGACCGGGGGGCGCACCACGCACACGAGGATGGAACAGCCCGGCGGAGGTCCGGCCATGGACGCGGCCGCCTCCGACCAGGACACCACGGACGCCGTGGACGCGGCGGACAGCGCCGAGGCCGAGGCGCGCCACCGCCGCGCCGCCGACGCGGGCGACACCGCCTCGATGAGCGTCCTGGGCGCGATGCTGCTGCGCCGGGGCGAGCTAGACGACGCGGAGACGTACCTGCGCGCCGCCACCGCCGAAGGGGACCGGGCCGCCGCCAACAACCTGGGCGTCCTGCTGCACCAGCGCGGCTACCCGGACGAGGCCGCGGGCTGGTGGCGCGTCGCCGCCGTCGCCGGGTCCGCCGCCGCCGCGCACGCCCTCGGCCGCCACCTGCGCGAACGCGGCGACGAGCCCGGCGCCGAGTACTGGCTGCGGCAGTCCGCCGAGCAGGGCCACGCACTGGGCGCCTACGCCCTGGCGGACCTCCTCGAGCACCGGGGCGACGTCGGCGCGGAGCGCTGGCTGAGAGCCGCCGCCGAGCAGGGGCACCGCGAGGCCGCCTACCGGCTGGCCCGCACCCTGGAGCGGAACGCCGTCGAGGACCCGCACGACGCCTTCGGCCTGGGCCGGGGCCCCCGGTCCGGCCGGGCCGGGACGGGCCTGGGGCGCCCCGGTCCCGCGACCGCCCCCGACGTGCGGTCCGCGGGCGCGAGGAGCGCCGCCGACGGCGACAGCCCCGTGGCCGGGCCCGCCGCCGGCCGGATCGGCGAGGCCGAGCAGTGGTACCGCCAGGCCGCGGCACGGGGCCACCGGCGCGCGGCCCTGCACCTGGGCGCGATCCTGGAGCAGCGCGGCGAGCTGAAGGAGGCCGGCCGCTGGTACCTCACCGCCGCCAAGGAGGGCGAGGCCCGCGCGGCCTGCGCCCTCGGCTTCCTGCTGCGCGACGCGGGCGACGAGGAGAGCGCCGCCGTGTGGTGGCTGCGCGCCGCCCAGGACGGCGACGGCAACGCCGCCAACGCGCTGGGAGCGCTGCACGCCGCACGCGGCGAGCAGCAGACCGCCGAACGCTGGTACCGGGCGGCGATGGACGCCGGGGACGTCAACGGGGCGTACAACCTCGGGCTGCTCTGCGCCGCCCAGGACCGCACCCCGCAGGCCGAGCAGTGGTACCGCCGGGCGGCGTACGCCGGGCACCGCGAGGCCGCCAACGCCCTCGCCGTCCTGCTGCTCCAGGCCGGGGACCACACCGGGGCCGAGCCCTGGTTCTCCAAGGCGGCCGAGGCCGGCAGCGTGGACGCCGCGTTCAACCTGGGCATCCTGCACGCCGGACGGGACGAGGACCGTACGGCCCTGGGGTGGTACCAGCGCGCGGCCGCGGCAGGGCACACCGACGCCGCGCTCCAGGTCGGCATCGCCCTGCTGCGCGACGGCGACGACCAGGAGGCCGAGCGGCACCTGCGCTCCGCGGCGGGCGGCGGCAGCGCCGAGGCGGCGTTCCGGCTGGCCGGCGTGCTGGACGCGCGCCAGCCGCCGTCGGGGCCGCCCGCGCTGGGGGAGCCGATGCCGGAGAAGACCGAGTGCGAGGAGTGGTACGAGCGGGCCGCCCAGCAGGGCCACCGCCGGGCCCAGGTCCGCGTCGGGATGCTCGCCGCGGCCCGCGGGGACGTGGAGAGCGCCGCCCACTGGTACCGGGAGGCCGCCGAGGCGGGCAGCCGCAACGGGGCGTTCAACCTCGGCCTGCTGCTCGCCCGCGAGGGCAGCGAGCGCGAGGCGGCCCTGTGGTGGAGCCGTGCGGCCAACGCCGGCCACGGCCGGGCCGCGCTGCGGCTGGCGCTGCTCGCCGCACGCCGGGGCGAGCTGACCGAGGGGCAGCGCTGGTGCGCCCGCGCGGTCGAGTTGGGCCCGGCGGAGGTGGCCGAGCGCGCGGCGCGGCTGCGCGAGGCGCTGCACCAGGAGCTGACCGCGTAGGACGACCGGGGCCGGCGGTCTTCGGCCGGTGGGCTCCGGGGTGGTGGGGAAGCGATTTGCACCGCTCGACCCGTTGACGTAATGTTGCGTTCAACGACGCGGGGTGGAGCAGCTCGGTAGCTCGCTGGGCTCATAACCCAGAGGTCGCAGGTTCAAATCCTGTCCCCGCTACTGAAGACGAAGGCCCGGATTCTCAGGAATCCGGGCCTTCGTCGTGTTTCGAGCCGTGGGCGCGGCCCGTGGGAAGAGGGGCCCGCCGCGGGACGGGCCCCGGTCCGCTCAGGCGGAGGCGGCGCAGGCGGGGCAGACGCCGCGGTACGTCACCTCGACGTCCGAGACGGTGAAGCCGTAGCGCTCGTCCACCGACAGGTCCGCGAGCGGGTTGCCCGCGGGGTGCACGTCCCGGATCGCGCCGCACCGGGCGCACACCAGGTGGTGGTGGGGGCGGTGGGCGTTCGGGTCGTAGCGCTTGGCCCGGTGGTCGGTGGAGACCTCCAGCACCTCACCGAGGGACACCATCTCGCCGAGGGTGTTGTAGACGGTGGCGCGGGAGATCTCGGGGAGCTTGGAGACAGCCCTCGCGTGGACCTCGTCAGCCGTCAGGTGCACATGGTCCCCGTCGAGGACCTCGGCCACGACACGCCGCTGCGCCGTCATGCGCCAGCCGCGTCCACGGAGTCGTTCCAGCAGGTCGCTCATGGGGCCAGCCTAACAGTGTGGGGACCGAGTCCCGATCAGGTGTGACTTTGGATGTTCACTTGACTTAGACAATGTCCATTGTAGGATCGGGACCGGCATACGCCAAGGGACAGGCTGTGCGGAACGTCGGCCGACGACCGAGGTCGGCCGATCCCCGAAGTGCAGGACATGACGCAGGAGGCGCACGTGACGCAGGGACCCCTCACCACGGAGGCCGGCGCGCCGGTGGCCGACAACCAGAACAGCGAGACCGCAGGCCCCGGCGGTCCGGTCCTCGTCCAGGACCAGGCGTTGCTGGAGAAGCTGGCCCACTTCAACCGGGAGCGCATCCCGGAGCGCGTCGTGCACGCCCGCGGCGCGGGTGCGTACGGCACCTTCACGGTGACCCGCGACGTCTCGCAGTGGACGCGTGCGAAGTTCCTCTCCGAGGTCGGCAAGCAGACCGAGACCTTCCTGCGCTTCTCCACCGTCGCGGGCAACCTCGGCTCCGCCGACGCGGTGCGCGACCCTCGGGGCTTCGCGCTGAAGTTCTACACCGAGGAGGGCAACTACGACCTCGTCGGCAACAACACCCCGGTGTTCTTCATCCGGGACGCCATCAAGTTCCCCGACTTCATCCACACCCAGAAGCGCGACCCGTACACCGGCTCCCAGGAGGCGGACAACGTCTGGGACTTCTGGGGTCTGTCGCCCGAGTCGACGCACCAGGTGACCTGGCTCTTCGGTGACCGGGGCATCCCCGCCTCGCTGCGCCACATGGACGGGTTCGGCTCGCACACCTACCAGTGGAACAACGAGGCCGGCGAGGTCTTCTGGGTCAAGTACCACTTCAAGACCGACCAGGGGATCAAGAACCTCACGCAGGAGGAGGCCGACAAGCTCGCCGGCCAGGACCCCGACAGCCACCAGCGCGACCTGCGCGAGGCGATCGAGCGCGGCGACTTCCCGTCCTGGACCGTGCAGGTGCAGATCATGCCGGCGGCCGAGGCGGCGACCTACCGCTTCAACCCGTTCGACCTCACCAAGGTGTGGCCGCACGCGGACTACCCGCCGATCGAGATCGGCAAGCTGGAGCTCAACCGCAACCCGGAGAACATCTTCGCCGAGGTCGAGCAGTCGATCTTCAGCCCCGCGCACTTCGTGCCGGGCATCGGCCCCTCGCCGGACAAGATGCTCCAGGGCCGCCTCTTCGCGTACAGCGACGCCCACCGCTACCGCGTCGGCATCAACGCCGACCACCTGCCGGTGAACCGCCCGCACGCCACCGAGGCGCGGACCAACAGCCGGGACGGCTTCCTGTACGACGGCCGCCACAAGGGCGCGAAGAACTACGAGCCGAACAGCTTCGGCGGCCCCGCCCAGACCGACCGGCCGCTGTGGCAGTCGGTCCCGGTCACCGGCGCGACCGGCAACTACGTCACCCCCGTCCACGCCGAGGACAACGACTTCGTGCAGGCGGGCAACCTCTACCGCCTGATGACGGAGGACGAGAAGGGCCGGCTCGTCGACAACCTCGCCGGCTTCATCTCCAAGGTCTCGCGCGACGACATCGCCGAGCGCGCGATCAACAACTTCCGCCAGGCGGACGGCGACTTCGGCAAGCGGCTGGAAGCCGCGGTCCAGGCCCTTCGCGGCTGATCGGACGCTTGTCGTGGCCGGTGGGGCGGGCGCCCCCCTCGCGGGGGGTCCGGCCCCCCCCGCGGCGTGGTCCGCCGGCCAGGGCCACCGCCCGCCGGGGGGACGGGCCCCAACCGAGGAGGACGGTGTGCAACCAGA
>NZ_JBVJCD010000042.1:22203-53251 GCF_055588985.1 Streptomyces sp. NPDC041970 | reverse complement strand
CACCACCACCCGCACCGACGCCCTCCGCCTCGCCGGAGCCCTGGAGAACGCCTCCGAACACCCCATCGCCCAAGCCATCGCCACCGCCGCCGCCGAAACCACCCACCCCCTCCCCACCCCCGACGACTTCGCCAACCACCCCGGCCTCGGAGTGCAGGGCGTCATCGAAGGCCACGCCGTCCTCGTCGGACGCCCCCGCCTCCTCGCCGACGCGTCCGTCCCCCTCCCGCCCGAACTGGCGGCGGCCGCGGCCGAGGAGGAGGGGCGGGGCCGTACCGCGGTCGCCGTGGCCCGCGACGGCGAGGCGCTGGGCGTGCTCGCGGTGGCCGACGCGGTGAAGGACGGCAGCGCGGACGCGGTGGCCGAACTCCGCGCCCTCGGGCTGACCCCGATCCTCCTCACCGGCGACAACCGGGCCGTGGCCGAGGCGGTCGCGGCCGAGGTCGGCATCGACGAGGTGCACGCCGAGGTCCTGCCGCAGGACAAGGTCGACGTGGTCCAACGCCTCCAGGCCGAGGGCCGGGTCGTCGCCATGGTCGGCGACGGGGTCAACGACGCCGCCGCCCTCGCCGCCGCGGACCTCGGACTCGCGATGGGCACCGGGACGGACGCGGCCATCGAGGCGAGCGATCTCACTCTGGTTCGTGGAGATCTCAAGGTGGCCGGTGACGCGATCCGCCTCTCCCGGCGCACCCTGGCCACGATCAAGGGCAACCTCTTCTGGGCCTTCGGCTACAACGTGGCGGCCTTGCCGCTGGCGGCGGCCGGCCTGCTCAATCCGATGATCGCCGGAGCCGCCATGGCGTTCTCGTCCGTCTTCGTCGTCACGAACAGCCTGCGGTTGCGCGCCTTCACGTAACATCCACAACGAGAGCTAGATCACATCCCTTGCGGGGTAACCATCCGGCGGCTTCATGAGTCTTAGAGTGCGATGCCAAGGATGTCTTGGGGGACGTCCGATGGAGTGTCTTGGGGGACGCTCCTGGCAAGCGTTGGCCGGGGCACGTGCACCGGGGAGCTTTGAGCGGCCCTCCCGTGCGTACGTTCCCCGGCGGACCGCCGCACAACAGGACAACGGGGGCCTCGGCTCCCGGCAGACGCCCGGTCGGGTCCCGTGGGGGGAATCCGCTCCGGGATATGGGAAGCGCCCTGACCGTCGACCCGTGGGGGGATCGACGGACAGGGCGCTTCTCGCTTCCCCCGGCCCTGACGCGCGCCCGCGCCCCAGACGCGCGCCCCCAGCCCGTACGCACGCCCCTGCCCCGGCCCGCGCGCCCCCACGCGCTTCGGCAGGCCCAGTCCGCCCCCCTCGACGGCGCGGCGCCGCACGTCCCTCCGAACGCCGAATCGCCCCGGACACCGCGCTCTGGTGCGAAGCGCGGTACGCGGGGCGAAGGCAGGTCGGCCGAAGAGGCCGGGTACGGCGGGTGGCGCGGGACCCGGTCAGCGGCTCTCGGCCGGGACGAAGTCGCGCAGGACCTCGCCGGTGTAGATCTGGCGCGGGCGGCCGATGCGGGAGCCGGGCTCCTTGATCATCTCGTGCCACTGGGCGATCCAGCCGGGAAGGCGGCCGAGCGCGAAGAGCACGGTGAACATCTCGGTCGGGAAGCCCATGGCCCGGTAGATCAGGCCGGTGTAGAAGTCCACGTTCGGGTAGAGGTTGCGCGAGACGAAGTACTCGTCGGAGAGCGCGTGCTCCTCCAGCTTGAGCGCGATGTCGAGCAGCTCGTCGGACTTGCCGAGCGCGGACAGCACGTCGTGGGCGGCGGCCTTGATGATCTTGGCGCGCGGGTCGAAGGACTTGTACACCCGGTGGCCGAAGCCCATCAGGCGGACGCCGTCCTCCTTGTTCTTCACCTTGCGGATGAAGGAGTCGACGTCGCCGCCGTTGGCCTGGATGCCTTCCAGCATCTCCAGCACCGACTGGTTGGCGCCGCCGTGCAGGGGGCCCCACAGCGCCGAGATGCCGGCGGAGATCGAGGCGAACATGTTCGCCTGCGAGGAGCCGACCAGGCGCACGGTGGAGGTCGAGCAGTTCTGCTCGTGGTCCGCGTGCAGGATGAGCAGCTTGTCCAGCGCCGAGACGACGACCGGGTCCAGCTCGTACTCCTGGGCGGGGACCGAGAAGGTCATGCGCAGGAAGTTCTCGACGTACCCGAGGTCGTTGCGCGGGTAGACGAAGGGGTGCCCGATCGACTTCTTGTACGCGTACGCCGCGATGGTCGGGAGCTTCGCCAGCAGGCGGATCGTCGAGAGGTGGCGCTGCTCCTCGTCGAACGGGTTGTGGCTGTCCTGGTAGAACGTGGACAGCGCGCTGACGACCGAGGACAGCATCGCCATCGGGTGGGCGTCGCGCGGGAAGCCGTCGAAGAAGCGCTTGACGTCCTCGTGCAGCAGGGTGTGCTGGGTGATCTCGTTCTTGAAGGCCGTCAGCTCGTCGGTCTTCGGCAGGTCGCCGTTGATCAGCGTGTACGCGACCTCGAGGAACGACGAGCGCTCGGCGAGCTGCTCGATCGGGTATCCGCGGTAGCGCAGGATGCCCTGCTCGCCGTCGAGGTACGTGATGGCGGATTTATAGGCGGCGGTGTTGCCGTACCCGCTGTCCAGCGTCACCAGGCCGGTGTTGGCCCGGAGCTTCCCGATGTCGAAGCCCTTGTCGCCGACGGTGCTGTCGATCACCGGGTAGGTGTACTCGTCATCGCCGTACCGCAGTACTACAGCGTTGTTGGTGTGCTCGCTCACGTCATCCCTCACCGACGTAGTGCCTCTTCTTCGAGGTGCCCTGACTGTCTCCACCCTCCCCCATTCGGCTCAGGAGAGTGCACTCGGGGTCGTCCATTGGACCTACTGGCGGCACTGAGTGCCGCCAATTTGCCCATCCTGCCCCCTTGACTGCGGTTCCGGAAGACCCGCGTGATGTTTCCCACCGGTTTGATCGATCATTTTCGGGTGCGGGTCACGCGAGGTCTTCGCTCCGACCGCCCCGGAGCCGGAAATCCAGTGCCGTACAGCGCCTGCCTGCGGAAACCGTGCGGACCGCCTGGCCGATCGCCTTACGCGACCCGACGAGCACGACGAGCTTCTTGGCGCGGGTGACGGCCGTGTAGAGGAGGTTGCGCTGGAGCATCATCCAGGCACTCGTGGTGACGGGGATGACGACGGCCGGGTACTCGCTGCCCTGGGAGCGGTGGATCGTCATGGCGTACGCGTGGGCCAGCTCGTCCAGCTCGTCGAAGTCGTAGCCGACCTCCTCGTCCTCGTCGGTGCGGACGGTCAGCCGCTGCTCGTCCGCGTCGAGGGCGGTGACGACGCCGACCGTGCCGTTGAAGACGCCGTTCTCGCCCTTGTCGTAGTTGTTGCGGATCTGGGTGACCTTGTCGCCGACCCGGAAGACCCGGCCGCCGAACCGCTTCTCGGGGAGGTCGGGGCGGGCCGGGGTGATGGCCTGCTGGAGCAGTCCGTTCAGGTGGCCCGCTCCGGCGGGGCCCCGGTGCATCGGGGCGAGGACCTGCACGTCGCGGCGGGCGTCGAGGCCGAACCGGGCGGGGATGCGGCGGGCGGCGACGTCCACGGCGAGCACGCCCGCGTCCTCCGTCTCGTCCGCCACGAAGAGGAAGAAGTCGCTCAGCCCCTCGGTGAGCGGCGGCTGCCCGGCGTTGATGCGGTGGGCGTTGCTGACGACTCCCGACTGCTGGGCCTGGCGGAAGATGCGGGTGAGCCGGACGGAGGGGACGGGGCTGCCGTCGGCGAGGAGGTCGCGCAGCACCTCCCCCGCCCCGACCGAGGGGAGCTGGTCGACGTCGCCCACGAGCAGGAGGTGGGCACCGGGTGCCACCGCCTTGACGAGCTTGTTGGCGAGCAGCAGGTCGAGCATCGACGCCTCGTCGACGACGACCAGGTCCGCGTCGAGCGGCCGGTCCCGGTCGAAGGCCGCGTCGCCGCCCGGCTTCAGCTCCAGCAGCCGGTGGACGGTGGACGCCTCCGCCCCGGTCAGCTCGGAGAGCCGCTTGGCGGCCCGGCCGGTCGGCGCGGCCAGCACGACCTTGGCGCGCTTGGCCCGCGCCAGCTCGACGATGGACCGGACGGTGAACGACTTCCCGCAGCCGGGCCCGCCGGTGAGGACGGCCGCCTTGCGAGTGAGCGCGAGCCGTACGGCCTGCTCCTGCTCGGGGGCGAGCGCGGCCCCCGTACGGGTGGCGAGCCAGGCCAGCGCCCTGCCCCAGTCCACGTCCGCGAAGGCCGGCATCCGGTCCTCCGGCGTGTTCAGCAGCCGCCGCACCTGCCCGGCCAGGGACAGCTCGGCGCGGTGGAAGGGCACCAGGTAGACGGCGGTGACCGGCTCGCCGCCCTCGGGGGACGGCACCTTCTCCCGTACGACGCCCTCGGGGTCGGCGGCCAGCTCGGCCAGGCAGTCGATGACCAGCCCGGCGTCGACCTGGAGGAGTTCGACCCCGTCCGCGATGAGCCGTTCCTCCGGGAGGAAGCAGTGGCCCTGGTCGGAGGACTGGGACAGGGCGTACTGGAGGCCGGCCTTGACCCGTTCGGGGCTGTCGTGGGGGATGCCGACCGCCTGGGCGATCCGGTCGGCGGTGAGGAAGCCGATGCCCCAGACGTCGGCGGCCAGCCGGTAGGGCTGGTTCCGCACGACGGAGATGGAGGCGTCCGCGTACTTCTTGTAGATGCGGACGGCGATGGAGGTGGAGACGCCGACGCCCTGGAGGAAGACCATGACCTCCTTGATCGCCTTCTGCTCCTCCCAGGCCGCCGCGATCATCTTCGTGCGCTTGGGGCCGAGGCCGGGGACCTCGACGAGCCGCTTCGGCTCGTTCTCGATGATGTCCAGGGTGTCGGCGCCGAAGTGGGTGGTGATCCGGTCGGCCATCACCGGCCCGATGCCCTTGATCAGCCCGGAGCCGAGGTAGCGGCGGATGCCCTGGACGGTCGCGGGCAGCACGGTGGTGTAGTTCTCGACGGTGAACTGCTTGCCGTACTGGGAGTGCGAGCCCCAGCGTCCCTCCATCCGCAGCGACTCGCCGACCTGCGCGCCGAGGAGCGCGCCGACGACCGTGAGGAGGTCGCCGGCTCCGCGCCCGGTGTCGACACGGGCGACGGTGTACCCGTTCTCCTCGTTGGCGTAGGTGATCCGCTCCAGCACGCCTTCCAACGTTGCCAATCGGCGGTCCGCTTCTGCCTCTTGCCTGGACATGATCCGACGGTACCGGCCAGGTCCGACAGCGGGAGCGGCTCCCGCCCTCCAGCCCGATCACCGACTTGTCAACACCATGTGATCCGCTCCAGGACCCCTTCGAGGACGGCCATGTTGGACATGCCCCGACGCTACCGGGCCCCGCCGACAGCCCCGCCGCCCCCCGAGTCCCGTCACGGGGGGCGGGGGCCGGGCCCTCCGTCGCGGCACTCGTCGGCCGGCGGGGCGTCCACGGTCGAGCGCGGCCTGCCGAGGAGGTCCTCGAACCGCTCGATCTCCTGCGGCGGGTCGGCCGCCGTCGCCTCGGCCATCCGCTCCGTGTACGGGCCGGAGAACGCCCCCGTGCGCGGCCGGATCTCCGGGCGGCCCGCTCGTCGCCCTCGTCGTGGCGGGGGGGGCTGCCGCACCTCGACGCCTCGCCGCGCACCCGCGGCCGTGTCGACGCGGTGGCCGCGGTGCCGTCGGCGGCCGGACCGGGCCTGCCCGCGAAGGACGCGGCGGACCCCGACCGGCCGGAGGCGGGCGCGCGTTCACGGTGACGGCGGCCCGTGCGGCGGGGCTGCCGCCCGCGCCCCCGCCGCGCCGGGTTCAGCGGACGGCGCGGGCGAGCCAGGGGGTCAGCAGGGTGTGCGGGATCAGCTCCCTGTACGTCTCGTCGCCGGGCAGCGGCACGATCAGCCACTGGCCCGGAGGGAAGAACTTCCCCTTCACGTGGGCCTCTCCGCCGTACACGGAGGAGAGGAAGGCCGGCACCGCGTCCCGAGGCACGTCCTCGAACGCCACGTCGTCCACGGTGATCCTGGCGTCGTCCTCGGGGAAGACCCGCACGGTGACGGCGGGGGAACCGTCCAGCTCGACGAAGGCCTCGTGCGGCAGCGAGCCGTCCGGGTCCAGGACGGCGAAGGCCCCGGCCGCCGTCCGGCGGGAGGTCCGGTCCGCGCCGATGTCGTCGGTGACGGCCATCCCGCGGCCGTACGCGCCCGCGACCGCCCTGATCGCGGAGACGGCGGACTCGGTGGTCGGCAGGTGTCGGTGTCCCATGCCGCCATCATGGCCCAGGGGGCGAACCGGCCGCCGACCGCCGCCCGACCGCGTCGGGGAGCCGGCTCAGACGGACGGCGTCAGCTTCTTCGCCGTGCTGCAGTGGCGGGTCCGGGTGTGCCGCCACAACTGGACGACCGTCAGCACGAACAGCGCGCCGAACGTCAGGAGCAGGAACGTGGCGATTCCCGCCTGCCGCCCGGCGGTCCCGCCGTCCCGCTGGAAGACCAGGACCAGGAAGGAGAGCGCCATCCCGGCGAGGTACACCGAGCGGACGCGCCTCAACTGACGTACAGCGCGAGGGGCGAGAGCTACACGCTTCATGAGGGCCATGTGCGCCGGATACCCCGGAAGGGCCCGCCCAGTCACCCCGTTCGCCGCGCGGGGGCGGCGGGTCGTCCACGCCGGCACGGGCGGGTGCGCCGGAGGGGGCCACCGGAAAGCGGAACGGGTCCGGCCTCGCGGCCGGACCCCCTCGCTTTTCCCCCACCGTCGGGTCTTCCCGTCCCCCCGGACCCCTCCCCGGAAGTCCCGACGCCCTGTGTGACCCGGCGGGGTACGCAAAGGTTGCAACGCTTTGCGATCTCTTTACCGACGGCCGCGGCCGGCCTCTCACGGAGGGCGCCAGGCGCGCCGCAAAGCCGTCGCGGCTCCCCGCGGCGGGCTGGTAGCAAGGGACGATGACCACGGACGCGCTGGACCCGATCGAACGCCTCCTCGCCGAACGCGCCTGCGAGCGCCTGATCATCGAGTTCGTGCACCGCCTCGACCTGGGAGACCCCGGCAGCGTCGCGGACCTCTTCACCCCGGACGGGGTCTGGGAGTGGCCCCACGACCACCGCAGGGTGGAAGGGCGGGAGGCGCTCCGCGCCTACTTCGGTGCACGCCCCGCCGACCGGCTGTCGCGCCGCCTGTCCACGAACGTCCTGGTCACCGTGGACTCCGCTTCGACGGCCACCGCCACCTCCTACTTCGCCACGTTCCGGGTCGACGGCTACTCCGGCGGCATGGCGCCCCCGACGCTCCCCGCCGACGTCGGCCACTACGCGGACGCGTTCCGCCGGGTCGAGGGCGTCTGGCTGCTCACCCGCCGCGTCGCGCACCTGCCGTTCGGCGGGGAGACCGTGCGACTCGGCCGCCCCGCCCCGTCCTGACCGCACCGTCCGCCGCCGCCCCGGACGTCCTGTCCCGCCGCCCGTGGTGCGGCGGGTGGGGGCGACGGGACGGCCGGGGGCGGAAAGATGGGGGCGACTCCCCCATGTGCCCGGTGCTCCTCCCCGCCACCATGGACGCGGGCGGGCCGACCGGGCCGCCGCGGAGCGGAGGGGGTGCGGCGCGATGGCGGAGAAGGACCTGATCGACAGAGCCCGGAGCGGTCGCCCCGGCGCGGACGGGGCCGACGGGCCGGGCGCCGCCGTCGCCTTCGCCCGCCGTCCCGCTCCCGTCGCCGCCTCCCCCTTCGCGGACGCGTCCGCCGAGCCCTGGTGGCTGCCCGGCGTCGTCGGGGCGCGGCCCGCCGGCGAGCCCGACTGGGCCGCCTTCGTACGGGCGGCCGTCGCCGCCGCACCGTGCGAGGTGCGGGTCCCCGACCAGGCGTATCCGGGGCTCAGCGGCTTCGGACCGGTCGTCGCGCCCTTCGTGGAGGCGGCGGTCGGACGGCTGCGGGACGCCGCGCCGTCGGCCGGGCTGCCCGCCGCCGTCCTCGCGGACTTCCGGGCGCACCTGACCCGGCGGCTGGCCCGGAGCGCGGCGCGCACGCTCGTCACGGAACTGCACGAGGCCCGGCGGCTCGGCCGGTTGCGCGGCGACGGGCCCGAGGCGCGCTTCCGGGACTTCGTACGGCTGACCGCCCGCCGCGACGGCCTCGGGGCCCTCACCACCACGTACCCGGTGCTGGCCCGCATCCTGGCGCGGGCCTGCCTGAACGCGGCCGACGCGTTCGCGGAGATGGCCGTACGGCTCGCCGCCGACCGGGACCTGCTCGGCCCGGCCGGGGTGCTCGGCGGCGGGTCCGCCGAGGCCGGGGTGCTCGCCGGGGTCGAGGTCGGCGCGGGCGACAGCCACCGCGGGGGCCGCTCCGTGATGATCCTGCGGTTCGCCGGGGGCGCCCGGCTGGTCTACAAGCCGCGCCCGCTCGCCGCGCACCGCCACTTCAACGCCCTGGCGGACTGGTTCAACACGCTGCCGGGCGCCCCCGGCCTGCGGGTGATCCGGGTGCTGGACCGGGGCGGCTACGGGTGGGCCGAGCACGTCGAGGAGCGGCCCTGCGGCTCGGCGGCGCAGACCCGGCAGTTCTACCGGCGGCAGGGCGCGCTGCTGGCCCTGCTGCACGCGCTGGACGGCACGGACCTGCACCACGAGAACCTGATCGCCTGCGGCCCCGACCCGGTCCTGGTCGACGTGGAGACCCTCTTCCACCCGCCGCTGGGCCCCGCCCGCTCCGCCGACCCGGCCGCCCGCGCCCTGCACGACTCGGTCCACCGGGTCGGGCTGCTCCCGCAGTTGCTGGTCGGGGACACGAGCGCGCTGGACATGTCCGCCATCGGCGGCGGCCGGGCCGCGTCCTCCCCCATCGAGACCGCCGACTGGGCGGGCGCGGGGACGGACGGTATGCGGCTGGTGCGCCGGGCGGGCCGGTTCACGGAGTCGGCCAACCGGCCCCGGCTCGACGGGGCGCCGGCCGACCCGTCCGCGTACACCGACGCCCTGTGCGACGGCTTCCGCGCCGGATACACGGCGATCCGCGAGCACCGCGACGAACTGCTGGGCCCGCGCGGGCTGTTGCGCCTCTTCGCCGAGGACGAGGTCCGCGTCGTGCCGCGGCCGACCTGGACGTACACGACGCTGCTCGACGAGTCGACCCACCCCGAGCTGATGCGGGACGCCGCCGAACGGCACCGGGTGCTGTCGCTGCTGCGGACCCCCCTCCTCGGCGTGCCCGCGCTGCCCGGCCTGGAGGACGAGGAGATCGCCGAGCTGTGGGCCGGCGATGTGCCGGTCTTCACCACCCGGCCGGGCGGCACGGAACTGCGCGGCGGCCCCGGCCGTACGGTCGCGGGCCCGGCGGACGGCGGTACGGGCCCCACCGCCCTGGCGCGCGTCGAGGCGAAGGTGCGCGCCATGGACACCGTGGACCGGCAGGACCAGGAGCGGATCATCCGGGCCGCGATGGTCAGCACCTCCCCCGAACCGGCGCACCGGGCGGGCGCGGGCGACCGGGCGCGGAGCGCGGCGACCGCGCCGGAGCCCGAGCGGCTGCTGTCCGCCGCGCGGTCGGTGGGCGACCAGCTCGTCTCCCTGGCCTACCGGCGCGGCGGGCGCACCAACTGGATCGGCCTGGAGCTGCTCGGCGAGCGCTACTGGCGGCTCGCGCCGATGGCGGCGGACCTCGCGGGCGGCTACACCGGGCCCGCGCTCTTCCTGGCGCAGTTGGCCGCCCTGACCGGGGCCCCGCGCTACGCGGAGGCGGCGCGCGAGGCCCTGGCGCCCGTGCCCGCGCTGCTGGACGCGCTGCACGGGCGGGCGGACGAGCTGGGGGCGCTGGGCTCGGGGGCGTTCGCGGGTCTGGGCGGCATCGCGTACGCGCTGACCGAGGTGGGGTCCCTGCTGGGCGACGGCGAGGTGCTGGACTGGGCCGGACCGGCCACCCGGCTGTGCTGCGCGGCGGGTTCGGCGGAGGCCGGGCACGGGGTGCGCGGCGGTGCGGCGGGCGGGCTGGTGTCCCTGCTCGCGGTGCACCGCGCCACCGGCCGGGCGGAGGCGTGGCGGGGGGCGGAGCGCTGCGCCGAGCGGATCGCCGCCGCCCCGCTCCCGGCGGGCGCGGGCTTCGCCGACGGGGCGGCCGGGATCGGCTGGGCGCTGCTGCGCTTCGCGGAGGCCCGCGCGGACGCCGGGGACGGGGGCGGCGACGGGGACGGGGGCGGCGACGGGGACCGCGACGGGGCCCGTTTCCGCGCTGCCGGGCTGCACGCCCTGCGCCGCGCGACCGCCGGGGGCGGAGACGGGGGCGCGGACCGCGGGGCGGACGGCGGGGGCATGGACCGGGCCACGGACGGCGGGGGCGCGGACCGGGCCGGGGGCCGCCCTGCGGACGCCGGGGCGGCGAGCGGTCTCAGCGGTCCCGGTGGCCGCCGCGCGGACGCGGACGCCGGGGGCGGGCCCGCGTGGTGCGACGGCGCGGCCGGTGTCGCGCTCGCCGTCGCGGACAGCCCCCACGCCGTCGCGGACGCGGAACTGGCCACCTGGCTGGCGGCCCGCGCCGGCGCACTGGCCGACAACCCACCGCTCGCCAACGACTCCCTGTGCCACGGCGAGTTGGGGCTGCTGGAACTTCTCGGCCATGACGCCCTGCCCGCCGCGCGGGCCGCGTGGGTGCGCCGGGCCGGGACCCTGCTGGCCGCCGCCGACCGGGGCGGGCCGCAGTGCGGGACGCCCGGCCGCGTACCGCATCCTGGACTGCTCACCGGGTTGTCCGGCATCGGGCACGGGCTGCTGCGGGCCGGGTTCCCCGACCGGATCGGCTCCGCCCTGCTCCTGCGGCCCTCGACCCCCCTGACCGGCACCACCGACCCCGACCACCGTCCACCCTGATCACCACCGCTCTCCTCCGGGGACGGACCCCTCCGCCCCGGCGCCGTCGGCGACCACCCACCAGAGGATGAGGCAGAGATGACGCAGTACAGCGAAACGGCCACGCAGATGTCCGCCGCCACCGCGCACGAGGGCGCCCCCGAGCACCCGGCCGGGCAGATCACGCTCGGCTCCACCGGAGGACTGGGGGCCCGCAGCAGACTTCTCAGCGTCTCGGAGGGCGAGATCGGTTTCAGCCACGACCTGCCGTGGACCACCATGACGGCCCCGTTCTGACGGTATCCGGCCACCGCGCCGCGAGGGCGACGGAATGAGCCACTGCCGCGGGGGACACGGCTCCAGTAGCCTGCGGCCATGCGAGCCACTTCGCCGGTCATCGTCGGGCGGGACGAGGAGATCGGTCTGCTGAGCAGCGCCCTGGACGCCGTGGGTCGGCGTTCGGGGCGCGCGCTGTTCCTCCTCGGGGAAGCCGGCATCGGCAAGTCCCGGCTCGTCGGCGAATGCGCTTACCGCGCCTACGGGTTGGGGATGCCGGTGCTGCGCGGCCGGGCCACGTCGACCGGTCTCGTGGTGCCCTTCCGCCCGCTGGCGGAAGCGCTCGCCTCCCGCTTCCGGGCGGCCGGCACCCCGGACGACCCTGAGCTGGCGCCCTATCACCCGGCGCTCGCCCGGCTGGTCCCGGAGTGGCGCGTGCCCGGCGCGCCGGACTATCCGGAGACGGTCGTGGAGCTGGCCGAGGCCCTGCTGAGGCTGCTGTCCGTGCTGGGCCGGGAGGCCGGTTGCGCGATCCTGCTGGAGGACCTGCACGACTGCGACACGGAGACCGTCGCGGTCGTCGAGTACGTCATCGACAACCTGGCCGACCTGCCGATCCTGCTGGTGGGCGCCCTGCGCCCCGAGCCGGGGCCCGCCCTGGACCTCGTGCGCTCCGCCGACCGCCGCCACTGCGCGCAGGTCCGCGAGATGGGCCCGCTCGGCGGCGCGCCGATGCGGGCGCTGACCGGGGCGTGCCTGGAGACGCGCCCCGAGGAGATACCCGAGGCCGTGCACCGGCAGTTGGCGGACCGCGCGGGGGGCAACCCGTACCTGCTGGAGGTCCTGCTGGCGGACCTCCTCGACACCGGCCGGCTGCGGCGGGCGGACGGCGGGTGGGCGGCGGCGGAGCAGCCGGGCGGGCCGGTCCCCTCGGACATCGTGCGCAGTTGGGCCCGCCGGCTGGACCGCCTCGACGAGCCGGTGCGCGACCTGTTGCTGGCGGCGGCCACGCTGGGCGGCCAGTTCTCGGTGACCGTGCTCCAGAGCGTCACCGGTTTCGAGGACCGGGCCCTGTTCACCCATCTGCGGTCCGCCGTGGAGGCGGGGGTGATCGCCCCGGACGGCGCGGCCCCCGACCGCTACGCCTTCCGCCACTCGCTGACCGCGGAGGCGCTGGTCTCCTCGCTCGCTCCGGCCGAGCGGGCGTCCCTGGCCCGGCGCGCCGCCGGGGCGATCGAGGACTCCGGGCTGCCGCTGGACGAGGACGGGCGGCAGCTCGTCGCCGCGCTGCGGTTGGCCGCGGGCGACCGGGCGGGGGCCGCGCTCCAGTTCGCGGAGGCGGGCAGACGGATGCTCGCTTCGGGGGCGCACGGTTCCGCCGTGGTGCTGCTGGAGCGGGCGCACCCCCTGGCCGCCGATGCCGACCGGGCCGCCGTCGCGGAGTCGTTGGCGGTCGCCCGTGCCGAGAGCGGTGATCTGGACGCCGCCCTGGCGCTGGCGGGCACGCTGCCCCCGGTCCCGGCGCGTTCCGAGGCAGCCGCCCGGCGCGGCGAGGTCCACGTCAAGCTCGCCTGGACGGCGGTGATGGCGGAGCGGGCCGCCGACGCGGCGCGCCAGGTCGAGGCCGCCCGCGCCCTGCTCGGCCCGTCGCCGTTACCCGGTCGGCGGGCCGCTCTCGTCGTGGTGGAGGGCCATCTGGCGCTGCTCCCCGGCCACGGACAGGCCCGCCGGGACCCGGCGGAGGCGGTGCGGTCGGTGCGGGAGGCCGCGGAGACCGCGGAGGCCGAGGGGCTGCCCGTCGTCGCGTGCCAGGCCTGGCAGTTGCTGGCGCTGCTCCTGCGGGAGCGGGGGTTCGACGCGGCGGACGCCGCCCTGGAGCGGATGCTGTCGCTCTCCACCGAACACGCCCTGCCCGTATGGCGGGTGGAGGCGCTGGTGCGGCTGGGGGCGAACGCGTTCATGCGGACCGGGGACGCGTCCCGGCTGCTCTTCGCGCGGGAGGCGGCCACCGGGCTGGGCGCGCTGCTGCTGACCCGCACGGTGGACGGGCTGCTCGCGATGAACGCGGTGATGCGCGCGCGGTGGGACGAGGCGCGGGAGATCATCGACCGCTCGGCGGAGGCGAGCGCGCGGGTCGGCAACCTGTCCGCCCACCGCTATCTGCTGCTGGCCGGGGCGACGATGGCCGCGCACCAAGGGCGGCGGCGCGACATGGACCGGGCGCTGGCCGCGTTCCGGCGGGCCGGCGGGGAGCAGTCGCTGCTGGCGCCGCTCCAGTCGGGGCTGTGCCGGGCGTTCGGGGCGCTCCTGGAGGAGGACCGGGACCGGGCGCTGGCGGACCTGGACGCCGCGCTGGCCTGGGAGTCGGCCCACCCGAGCTACTTCTACCTGAGCGGCCGGTACGGGCTGCGCCCGCTGCTGCGGGTCCTGGCGGGCGAGGCGGACCGGGCCGAACTGGCGCTGGTGCGGGCGGCTCCGGGGGCGTGCCTGGCGTGGAACCGGCAGTTCCTGGAGCTGGCCGAGGCGGTGCTGCTGGGCCGGGCGGGGGACCGGGCGGGGGCCGCGCGCCTGGTGGCGTCCTTCGACGCGTCGGCCGCCCCCTTCCCGGTCGCCCGCCACCTCGGTCTGCGGCTGGTCGCGGGCCCGGCCCGGACGGACGGGTGGGGCGAGCCGGTGGCGTGGCTGCGGACGGCCGAGGAGTTCTTCTACGGGGCCGGGGTCCAACCGGTCGCCTCCGCGTGCCGGGCGGCGCTGCGGCAGGCGGGCGCGAGCGTGACCCAGCACCGGGGCGGGTGGGACCGGATTCCGCCGCCGCTGCGGACGAGCGGGGTGACGCCGCGCGAGTACGAGGTGTTCGTGCTGCTGCCCGAGCGGCCCGGCAACCAGCAGATCGCGCGGCGGCTGTCCATCTCGCCCCGCACGGTGGAGAAGCACATGGCCAGCCTGCTGAACAAGACGGGGCGCACGGACCGGGCGGCACTGTGCGAGTTCGCCGCGGAGTGCGCGACCGATCCGGTCTGAGCGGGGGTCCGTACACGCGGGCCCGACCGGGGAGAGCCCCGCGCCGGGGGGCCGCCCGGCGCAGGGGGTGCCCGCCCCCCGCCGGGAGCACGCTGATCGGGCACGGCTGGACGTGCCCCCGCGTCGGGCGTCCCGCGGCCACCGGGCGCGGGTGGGGCGGCCAACATGGGGGCGTCGGGCCGTTTCGGTCGGGTGGGCGGGCGGAAAATGCGGGCGGAGCCCCGATGCGGTGGGGGCGCCGCGGCAGCAGGATCGGGGTGCGCGTCCGGCAGTCCGCCGCCCGTCCCCGTTTCCGGAGGCCCGCTGATGACCCGACCTCCCCTCCGCGCCGGCGCCCCCGGCGCGATGCGCTTCTCCCTCCTCGGCCCGCTCACCGCCCATGTGGACGGCCGTGAGCTGCCGCTCGGCCCGCGCAAGCAGCGCCTCGTCCTCGCCACCCTCCTCACGCGCCCCAACACACCGGTGCCCGTGGACGTGTTGACGGACGCGGTGTGGCCGGAGGACCCGCCCCGCACCGCGCGCAAGAACCTCCAGGTGTACGTCAGCGCCACCCGTACGCTCCTCGGCCCCGCCGGGGGCGACCGCGACCGGGTGGTGCACGGCTGCGGGGGCTACCTCCTGCGCGTCGGCGAGAGCGAGCTGGACACCCTGCGCTTCGCGGCCCTGGCGCGGGCCGGGCGGGCGGCGGCCGGGCGGGGCGACCTCCGCGGCGCCGCGCGGCTGCTCCGCGAGGCGCTGGACCTGTGGCAGGGGCCGCCGCTGCACGACCTGCGGGACTCCGCCGGGGTGGCGGAGGAGGCCGACCGCCTGGAGGCCCGCTGTCTGACCGTGTTCGAGGACTGGGCGGAGACCGAGATCGAGCTGGGCCGGGCCGCCGTCGCCGCGGACGGGCTGCGGGACCTGGTGGAGCGCCATCCGCTGCGGGAGCGGCTCCGGGCCGCCTGGATGAACGCCCTGCACCAGTCGGGCCGGCAGGCCGAGGCGCTGGCGGTCTACGACGACTACCGGCAGTCGATGGCCCGTGAGCTGGGCCTGGACCCGAGCCCGGCGATGGCGGAGCTGTACCGCACGGTCCTCGGGCGGGGGCGTGCGGCCCGCCGGCCCGCCGCCCGCGAGCGGGCGAGCACGGTGGCGCTGCCCGCCGACACCGGCGCCTTCACCGGCCGCCGCGACGAACTGCGGGATCTGCTGGACGTGTCGGGCGGTGACGACGCGCGCGTGGTGGTCGTCTCGGGCCCGGCGGGGGCCGGGAAGACGGCGCTGGCCGTCCGGGCGGCGCATCTGCTCGCGGACGGCTTCCCCGACGGCCGCGTGCACGTCCGGGTGCGGCGGGAGGACGGCACGGCGCGCGACCGGGCCGAGGTGCTGGCCGAGTTGGTGCGGCTGTGCGGCGTACGGACGCCGGGCGGCCCAGCGGACCCGTACCCGGACGTGAGCGGGGACGCGGGCCCGGCGTCGGACCGGACGGGGGCCGGGACGGCGGCGCTGGCGGACGCCTGGCAGGGGTGGCTGGCGCGGCACCGGGCGCTGGTCGTGCTGGACGACGTGCCGGACGAGGGGTCCGTGCGCGGCCTGCTGCCCCGGTCGGGCGCGTGCGCGGTGGTGGTCACCGCGCGGGGGCAGTTGGCCGGGCTGGCCCCGGTCCACCGGATCGCCCTGTCCGCGCTGGCGGACGGCGAGGCGCTGGAGCTGCTGGGGAGGCTGATCGGGGCCGGACGGCTGCGCACCGACCCGGCGGCGGCGGCACGGATCGTCCGGGCCTGCGGGGCGCTGCCGCTCGCCGTGGGGGTGAGCGGGATGCGGCTGGCGGTGCTGCGGCACCTGCCGCTGGCGGAGTACGCCGCCCGGCTCGACGACCCGTCGTGCGCGCTGGACGAGCTGGTGGCCGGAGACGTCTCCGTACGGGAGCGGATCGCGTCCGGCTGGCGGGATCTGGCCGAAGGCGACCGGTCGGCGCTGGGGCGGCTGGCGGGGCTCGCCGAGGCCGGCGGCTTCACCCTGGACCGGGCGGCGGCGGCGCTGGAGTGCGGCGAGCGGGCGGCGATCCGGGCCGTCGAGTCGCTGATCGGGGCCGGTGCGGTGACCTCGCCCGCCGGGGAGGTCACCGCGCACGCCGCGCTGTACGAGGTGCCGCGCCTGCTCTGTTTGTACGCCCGCGAGCGGGGCGTCGCGGAGCCGGTGGGCGCGGCGGCCGGTCCGCTCATCCCAGGGTGAGCAGCTTCAGCAGGTCGGGCCGCCGCCCGTCCGCGCCCGTATCGGGGGCGTCGGCGGCGGCCAGGAAGTACAGGGCCAGCAGCAGCCCGGCCGCCCCGGTGGCCAGGTCGGCGGAGCAGCGCCGCAGCCGCGCGCCGGGCACGAGCAGGTGGTCCTCGCGGGCGATGAGGTGCCAGGACAGGTTGCGCAGGGAGGCGAGGACCCCTGCCCCGGTCGGGCCGTCCTCCAACTGGCGTGCGGCGGCGACGAGTCCGGCCCGGCCGGTGAACAGCCCCGGCTCCCGGACGAACTCGTTGGTGCAGCCCCGGTGCACGCCGGGCAGCAGCGCCGCCAGCGCCGGCGCCTCGCGCCGGGCGAGGTAGGCGCGGGCGACCAGGGCGAACCCGCCGCTGCCCTGGTCGAGGTAGAGCAGGTGGCGGCGGCCGTCCTTGACCTGGACGGTGCCGTCGGGCAGGGCCACGCAGTGGCCGGAGTCCCGGTCCAGGGCGGTGCGGGCGGCGCGCAGCAGCCACGCCTCGCCGGTGAGCGCGTGCAGTTCGAGGTGGAGCAGGGCGACGCCGCTCAGCCCGCGCAGCAGCCCCGCGGAGGGCGGGGCCGCGATGCCGCCGCCCGCCCCCGCTTCGCCCCGGACCAGGCAGTCGAGGTCCCAGGCGGTCCGCAGGGCCAGGTCCACCAGCTCCGGGTCGGGGGCGGACGCTCCGGCCGCCGCCAGCCGGAGCGCGGCCAGCGCCGTGCCCGCGCGCCCGGTCAGGAGGTCGGCGGAGGCGGCGGGGTGCTGGGCTTCGGCGGCCCGCGCGAACAGCTCCCGGCCCTCCTCGGGGCGGCCCAGCAGCGTCAGCGCCACCGCCGCGCCCGGCAGTCCGTCGTACAGGCCGCCGGGCGCGGCCGGATCGCGGCGGCGGGCCGCCTCCACCAGCCAGTCCGTCCAGGCGTCCGGCACCGGCGCGCCCACGCGGTGCAGGGCGTACAGGACGCCGGCGGCCCCGTGCGCCAGGTCCGTGCCGCCGGTGGCGAAGGCTTGCGGGTCGCCGGGGAAGAGCCGGTCGCGGCGCTCGGGCGTCGCGCCCGCGTGGATTCCGGCGAGGAGCCGGGTGCGCAGGCGCGCCCAGTCGGGGGCGGGGCCGTCGAGGAGGGCGGCGATCTCGCGCTCGCGGTCGTGCGGGCCCCCCGCGGTGCGCGGCAGCGCGGTGGGGCGGCGGGGCCCCGCGTCGGGCGCCAGGCCGTACCTCCGGCGCGCCCAGCCCTCCAGCGTCAGGGCCTTGGCACGGTCGTGCCCGGCCATCTCCATGAGCGGCATCAGCATGGAGAGCCAGGTCGCCCACAGCGCGTAGGCGTCGGCCTCGGCTCCGGGGGTCCCGGCGGGCGCCTGGAGGCCCGGCGCGCCGGCCAGCGGGGTGTCCGGGTCGTCGAGGCCGGTGGCGTACTCGAAGTCGATGAGGGCCACGCGGCCGTCGGGGCGGACGATGACGTTGTTGGGGTGCAGGTCGCCGAAGCGCAGGCCCCGCCCGTGCACGGCGGCCAGCGCACGGGCGAGCTGCCCGGTCACGGAGTCCACCCAGGCGGTGTACGGGGCGAGTTCGGCGGCCGTGCCCGCCCCGCGGACCAGGGCGAAGCGGGCGACGACCTCCTCCAGGAGGGTGGCGCCCTCGATGTGCTCCTCGATCAGGAAGTGGTGCTGCCAGACGGTCGTCACCCCGTACACCCGCGGCACGCAGTCCAGCCCGGCCAGCGCGGTCAGCGCCCGGTGCTCGCGGTGCAGCCGGGTCACCGCGTCGTCCCCTGCGGGGTCGAGTCCGCAGTGCGGCCGGGCCTCGCGGAGCACCACCCGCCGGCCGGTCTCCCGGTGCCGGGCCAGGTAGATGCCGCCCGCGTTGGAGAACTGGAGGGCCTCGGTGACGGTGTAGGGGAAGGCCGCGTCCCCGGCGGCGGCGCGGGCTGCGAGGTGCGGGCGCAGCTCCTCGGGGACGGCGACCCACGCGGGGACGCGGAACACCACCCCGCGCTCGTCGGGCACCAGGGCGCCCGAGGGGTGGCGCAGGGCGGGGACCCGCTCGCCGTCCGCGTCCCGGCACCAGCGGGCGACGAACGCCCCGTACCGGACGTGCACCGGGCTGTCGCCGATCCGCAGGTCGCTGAGGATGTACGGGCCCCGGCGGCCGCGCAGGGCCGGGACCAGCTCGTCGAGCACCCGCAGGAAGGCGGTCTCGTCGCGGGGGTAGAGCGTGAGGAACTTCCCCGCGCCGGAGCGGGACATGTACTTGCCGGACATCAGCAGGAGCGCCTGCTCGCTGCGGAGGAACTTGAACGGCACCCCGTGGGCGAGGCAGACGCGGACGGTGTCGCGCAGGGTGGCGTCCGCCTCCTCGGGGACGGTGGAGACGTGGATCTTCCACCCCTGCTCGGCCGGTTCGCCGTCCTCGGGGACCATCGAGGTCCACAGGCCGCCCGGCACCCGGCGCCAACCCGTGGGCGGCGGGGCGCAGTCCAGCGGGTACCGGGTCTCCTCGTCCCGCAGCCGGGCCGGGGTGTCGTAGTACGTGCGGTCCGCGAGGCAGTAGAGCTGGGTCTGCTGGATGCCGGGCACGGCGTACCTCCTCAGAGTGCGCCGGGGCGGCCGGCGGGGTCGTGGGCGGGTCGGGCCGCGGACTCGGGCCGGGCGCGGTCGGCTCCGGCCGGTCGCGGGCCGGGGTCCTCGGGCGTGCCCGGTGCGGCGGGCGGCGGGACCGCCCCGGCCCGGACGGAGGGGGCGAGCGTCACCACGGCCGCCGAGACGGCCAGCACGCATCCGATCGCTCCGAAGGCGGCGCGGCTGCCCAGGGCGGTCAGCAGGGCGCCGCCGACGAGCGGGCCGAACGGCTGGACCATCGAGGACAGGAAGGCCGCCGCGCTCTGCACCCGGCCGAGCCGGTCCTCCGGGGTGACGATCAGCAGGGCCGAGAGGAAGCCGATGCTGGCGACCGTCGACAGGCACATGCAGAACGCGCACAACAGGCCGGCCAGCAGCGGACTGCTGACCCAGGCCAGCGCCCCGGCCGTCAGGACGCAGCTCCAGCAGGTGGTGACGATGAGGGCCCGGACGTGCCGGTCCGGGGCGAGCCGGGGCGCGAGCAGCGCGCCGGCGAGCGCGCCCGCCGACACGCAGGTGACGACGAAGCCGCCGCCGAAGCCGGAGCGCCCGCTCTCGGAGAAGACGGCGAGCGCGGTGAAGGTGAGGGCGCCGAACGCGAAGTTCATGCCCAGGCCGAACACCAGCAGCACCGTGCGCAGATAGGGCAGTCGCCACAGGAACGCGAGCCCGGCGGTCAGTTCCCGGCGGCTGAAGACCGAACCGGCCTTGGTCCTGGCCTCCGAACGGGTGCGCACGAGGGCCACGCAGAGCGTCGACAGGGACAGCCCGAGGAACTGGGCCGTGAAGGGCACGGCCTCGTGGACGCCGAACAGCGCGCCGCCGACGAGCGGGGCGACCAGGCGGACCGTGGAGGTGCGGGCCTGGAGCCGTGAGGTGGCCGTCCCCATCTGGTCCGGCGGCACGACCGCGCGCATCAGCCCGAAGGCCGCGGGGGCGTAGACGCTGTTCAGCACGGCCCCGGCGGTCGCGACCAGCAGGACGAGCGGCATGGGCGCGTGCCCGTACCAGACGGCGAGGGCCAGAGCGGCGACCGCGGCCAGGCTCCCCGCGTCGCACAGCCGCATGAGGCGGCGGCGTTCGACCCGGTCGGCCATGACACCGCCCGGCAGCATCGTGAGCAGCACGGCGCAGACGGACACCGTCCCCACGGCGCCGGCCTGCACGGCGGAGCCGGTCTCCTTGAGGATCAGCAGGGGCAGGGCGAGGGCGCTCATCTGGCTGCCCAGAGCGGCGAAGAGGCCGCTCATCCAGAGCAGCCGGAAGTCCCGGTTGGAGTGGAGCGGCTCGGCCATCGGGGCACCTCGCGTTCGGTCGGGGCGGCAGCCGTGCGACGGGGCGGCGGCCGGGACCAGGTCGTCGGCCGTACAAGCGGGACGGGGCGGCCTCCGCGGTGCGCGGAGGCCGCCCCGGCTCCGGCCGGGCGCCGCGGCGCCGAGGCACGGGCCTCGGACGGACGGGGCGCGCGACCCGGTGCGTCCGGTCAGTTGTCCATGACGACGCTCAGCACGCTGACGCAGCTTCCGGGGGCCTCGACGTCGCGGTCGCCGTGGACGGCCGTCTCCTGGAGGTCCAGGACGGAGTGCGCCTCGACCTCGGGGGTCTCGTTGTCGTCGGCGGCGGGCTTGGTGTTCTCGGACATGGTGGTCTCCATCCACTCGTCACTGCGGATCCCGGAAGCCGTGGGGCGAGCCCCGGTATCCGGTGCGGCGGGCCGGTGCCTGCCGTTGCCGAGAAAGCTAGGAGGCCGGGCCTGGCGATCGCTTCGCCGCCGGTATGGCCCCGGTATCGGGGCAGCTCGGCGGGGCCCGCCCGCCGTCCCCGGACCGCGGGAGCCGTCCCCGCACCGGCCCTGAGCTGGGCTCATACCGGCTCCGAAGCGGGAGCGGACCGCTCGCCAACCGGTGCCGCGCACGGTGGGGGTACGCGCTCGACGCGCCCCGGTCCCGTAGGAGGCGACCCGTATGGAACTCGCCGAACTCGTCGCACGGCGGCCCTACCCGGCCGCCGGACTGCTGCTCGGCCTCACCCGGCGCTGCCCCCTGCGCTGCGCGCACTGCTCCACCGGGTCGGACCCGTCCGCGCGGGAGGAGCCGGACGCCGGCCGACTGCTGCGCTTCGTCGGGTCGTTCACCGAGCAGGACCGGCCCGACGTCGTCCTGCTGACCGGCGGCGAACCGCTGCTGCTGCCCGCGCTCGCCGAGCGCCTGAGCACGCTGGCGCGCCGGGCCGGTTCCCGGACCGCGCTGCTGAGCGGCATGTTCTTCGCCCGGAACGCCGGGCGGGGGCTTCCGCCCGCGATCCTGCGGGCCGTCCGGGGCGTCGACCACTTCTCGGCCAGCCTCGACGCCCACCACGAGCGCGAGGTGTCGCGCGCCGAGGTGTTCCGGGCCCTGCACCGCGTCCGGGAGGAGGGCGTGGCCGTGAGCCTGCATCTGACGGGGACCGGACCTCTGGACCCCTATCTCGCCGACGTCACCGAGGCGGTGGACAGGGAGTTCGGCGGCCGGGTGCCCTGCCTGGTCAACGAGGTGCGGCCGTTCGGGCGGGCCGCGAGCTGGGCCCGGCCCGCCCGCACCGCCCCCGACCCCGGCGCGGCGTCGCCGTGCTCGATGGCCGCCTGGCCGGTGGTCGCCTTCGACGGCACGGTGCTGGCCTGCTGCAACCAGGACACCGTCGACCGGCGGCCGGTCCCGGACCACCTGAACCTCGGCCACATCGCCGACGACGACTGGGCGACCGTACGCCGACGCGCCCTGGAGTCCCCCGTGCTGCGGATGATCCGCGCGGTCGGCCCCGCCCACCTGGCCGCCCGCCACGGCCCCCCGCCCGGCCCGCGCCCGGCCTCCTACTGCGACGGGTGCCGCGCGCTCGGCGGCGATCAGGCGGTGGCGGCCGGGGCGCGGGCGGTGGCCGCCGGGGCGGCCGGGGCGCTGCTGGACCTGACGGCCGCCGCGCACGGCGCGCGGGGCGGCGCGCAGGGCATCGTGCGCCGCCACGGCTGCGCCGCGTACGCCCCGCTCGTCGTCGCGGGCGGGCCCCCCGCGGAGGCGGCGGCCGGGCGGGGCGTCCGATGAGCGCCGCGCGGGTCGCCGGTGCGGGGGCCTCGGCCCGGCTGCGGGCCGCACTGCTGCTGCTGGAGCCGGAGTCGCGGGGGGCGACGAGCCGCATGTGGCGCGCGGAGGAGCTGCTGCCGCGCTACCGGACGTACCTGTGCACCATGCACGCCGTCGTGCGCGCCTCCGTCCCGCTGATGGCGCTGGCCCTGCGGCGGGCCCGGTGCGCGGCCGCCTCGGGCGATCCGCTGGGGGTCCCGCTCGCCGCGTACCTGGAGGAGCACATCCGGGAGGAGCGGGGGCACGACGGCTGGCTGCTGGAGGACCTGCGGGCGGCGGGCGGGGACGCGCGGGACGCGCTCGGCCCGATGCCGTCGCCGCTGGTCGCCGCGTTGGTCGGCCCCCAGTACTACTGGATCGAGCACCACCACCCGGTGGCCCTGCTCGGTTACATCGCCGTGCTGGAGGGCCACGCCCCCGCCCCCGGCGTCACGGACCGCGTCGCCCGGCTGACCGGGCTGCCCGCCGCCGCCCTGCGCACCGTGCGGGAGCACGCGGCGCTCGACACGGGCCACCTGGACGCCCTGTACGCGCTGCTGGACCGGCTGCCGCTCGACCGGGACCAGGAGGCGGCCGTCGTGGTCAGCGCCCTGCACTCCCTCGACGCGCTCACCCGGCTGTTCGTCCGGCTCGCCCACCCCGCGCCGGCGCCGTCGCCGCGGGGAGCCCGACCCGTCCCCCCGATGGGAGTCACCCCATGACCGGACCACCCCAGAACGGCGAACGGCCCCCGCTGCCCCCGGCGTTGCGGGACGCGGGCTTCCCCGTGCACCTGCTCGACGACGAGCAGATCCGGGTGCTGGGCGAGCTGACCCCCGAGGAGCTGGCCGTGCTGCTCGACGTCAAGAGCCGGCTGGACGCCGTGGCGCCGGAGGTCCAGGCGCACGGTGAGATCGCGGGCGGCGCGCTGTTCTGACCGGCACGGGCCCGGCGGCGGGCTTCCGTCCGCGCCGGGCCCGGACCGGTGGACCGGCCGCCGCCGCCCGCCCGACCGTACGGCCCTCCGGGAGAGAAGGACCCGTCATGAACTGCCCCTCGTGCCACCAGGACCTGCCGCCGACGGCCCGGTTCTGCCCGTCCTGCGGGACGCCGTGCGCGACCGCCCCGGCCCCCGCCGCCGCGCCCTCCGGCGACGAGCGCAAACCGGTGACCGTCCTGTTCTGCGACCTCGTCGGCTCCACGGCGCTGTCCGGAGTGCTGGACCCGGAGGCGCTGCGCGCGGTGACGCTGCGGTACTTCGAGGCGATGAGCGCGGAGATCACCGCGCGGGGCGGTACGCCGGAGAAGTTCATCGGCGACGCGGTGATGGCCGTGTTCGGGGTGCCGGTGGTCCGCGAGGACGACGCCCGCCGGGCGCTGGCCGCGGCGCTCGGGATGCGCCGCGCGCTGGCCCGTCTGAACGAGGAGCTGCACGCCACGCTGGGCATCGAGCTGGCCGCCCGGATCGGCGTCAACACCGGTCAGGTGGTGGCGGGTTCGGACGCGACCGCCCGGCAGGCCCTGGTCTCGGGCGAGACCGTGAACATCGCGGCCCGGCTGGAGCAGAACGCGGGCCCCGGCGAGATCCTGATCGGCCCGCAGACCCTGGTCGCCGCCGGGCCCACGGTGAGCGCCGAGCCCACCGGTCCGCTGGCGCTGAAGGGCAAGCGCGAGAGCGTGGCGGCCTACCGGCTGATCGCGCTGGGCGGCGACGACCCCGCGCTGCTGCGCCGCTTCGACGTGCCCTTCGTCGGCCGCCTGGCCGAGCGGCGGGCCCTGGACGCGGCCCTGGCGAGCGCCGTGCGCGGGGAGCGGGCCGGGGCCGGGTTGCTGCTGGTCGTCGGGGAGGCGGGGATCGGCAAGACCCGGCTGGTACGGGAGTGGCTGGCGCGGCGCTCCGCCGCGGGCGCCCTCGCGTACGGGGCGGGGCGGTGCCGCAGCTACGGGGACCACGGCACCCTCGCCGCGCTGGCCGACGCCGTGCGCTCCCTGCCGACGCTCGCGCCCGCCTACGCGCAGTCGCCGGACGGGGCGGCCGCCGACGACGCGGACGGGGCGGCCGCCGACGACGCGATGGCGCTGCTGTCCGGGGGGCTGCTGCGCGACGGTGCCCCGAACGCCCCCTTCGAGGAGTTGTGCGCCGCGCTGGCGGCGGTCCTGGAGCGGGCCGCCCGCATCGGCCCGGTGGTCCTGGTGCTCGACGACTGGCACGCGGCTCCCCCGCTGCTGGTCCGCACGGTGCACCGGTTGGCGGCGGGGGTCGGGGGCGCGGGCGTGCTGGTCGTCTGCGCCGGGCGGCCCGAGGGGGCCCTCGGCCCCGACGAGCCCGAGGGCCCGCACGGGCCGGCCGGGTGGGACGGCGCGCGCGAGGGCGGCGGCGCGCCCGCGCACCCGCCCCGCGCCGCACGCCTCCCGCTCACCGGGCTGCCGCGCGAGGAGGCGGCCCTGCTCGCCGCCGGGCTCGCCGGTCCGGGCGGCCCGCCCGTCCCGGTGGACGACCGGCTGCTGGCACGGGCCGGGGGCAACCCGCTCCACCTGGAACAGCTCCTCGCCGGCGACCGGGCGGACGCGCCGGCCGCCTCGGCCCCGGAGTCCGGCGACGACCTGCCGCCCACCCTCCAGGCCCTCCTGGGCGCCCGGATCGGCGCCCTGGCCCGGACGGAGCGCGGGGTGGTGGACCTGGCGGCGGTGATCGGCCGGGAGTTCACCGCGCCCGAGCTGGTCCGGCTGGAGCAGTCGGTACGGGCCGGGGAGGGCCGCGCCCCCGACCCCCTCACCGGTGACGGCGAGAGCGGTACGGAGCACCGGCGGCGTGTGGACGGGGCGCTCGCGGCGCTCGGCCGCCGCCGGCTGGTGGAGGCCGGGCCGCCGGAGGGCCGGGAGGAGGCGGCGTACCGGTTCAGCAGCGGCCTGGTGCACGAGGTCGCCTACGCCTCGCTGTCCAAGCGGGCCAAGGCGGAGCGCCACGCCTGGGCGGCGGAGCTGCCCAGCGTGCTGCGGAGCGGGGACGGCGCGGTCGGCGGCCATCTGGAGCGCGCCTACCGCTACCGCGCCGAGCTGGGCCTGTTGGACGACCGGGCGCGGCGGCTGCGCGACCGCGCCGCGGCCGCGCTGGGCCGGGCCGGGTCCCAGGCCGCCTCCCGGTCCGACCTGCACTGGGCGCACAGCCTCCTGGAGCGGGCGGTGGAGCTGCGGCCCGAGGACGCGGCGGCGGCCCGGCGGCTCGGCGAGGTGCGGGTGGCGCTGGGCCGCGCCGAGGAGGGGGCCGCGCTGCTGCGCCGCGTACGGGACACGGACTCCGCGCCGGTGGAGGCCGCCCACGCCCGACTGGCCCTCGCGGTGCTGGACCCCGGCGGCCCCGGCCCCTCCCCCGCCGCCGTGGCCCGCGCCGTGCTGCCGGTGTTCGAGGCGGCCGGCGACTCGGCCGGGCGGGCGCGGGCCCATCTGCGGCTCGCCCAGCAGCTCCAGCGGTCCGGTCGGCACGAGGAGGCGGAGCGGGACCAGGCGCGGGCCCTGGAGCACGCGGTGCTGGCGGGCGCGGAGCCGGAGCGGGCGGCGGCGCTCGGCGCGATCGGCGTCTCCCTGTGGCGGGGCCCGGCCCCCGCGCCCGACGCGGTCTCCCGCTGCCGGGCGCTGCTGGCGGCGCACGGGCCCGGACGGCCCACGGTCCGGGTCACGCTCAACTGCCCGCTGGCGGTGCTGTACGCGCTCCAGGACCGGCCGGGCGAGGCGTACGGCTGCCTGGCGGAGGCGGAGCGGCTGGCGGGGAGGCTGGGCTTCGCCGAGGCGGAGGTCTTCCTGCCGGTGTTCCGGGCCTCGGTGGAGGCGCTGCTCGGCCGGGGCGGCGACGCGTTGGCGCTGCTGGACCGGGCGGACGCGGCGGCCCGGCGGACGGGGGCGGCCGGAATGCGCACGGCCGTGGCGCTGGACGCGGCCCGGCTGGAGCTGGACCGGGGCTGGGAGGACCGGGCGGCGGCACGGGTGGCCGGGGTCGGCGACCCCTCGGGGCTGAGCCGCGCGGACGCGGTGGACCTGGCGGGGCTGCGGGCCCGGCTCACGGTGCGGGAGCGCCCGGCCGAGGCGCTGGGCCACGCGGACCGGGGGGTGCGGGCCGCGCTGCTCACCGACTCCCCGCTGGTGCAGGCGACGGCCGAGCTGGACCGGGCGCACACGCTCGCCGCCCTCGGCCGGTCCGCGGAGGCCGAGGCCGGCGCCCGCGCGGCCCGCGCGCACTTCACCGGCAAGGGGCATCTGCCGGGGATGCGCCGGACGGCCGGGTTCCTGGCGCACCCGCCCGGCGCCCTGGCGACGACGAGCGAGAGGAGCTGACCGATGACCTCCGCGGAGACGGGGACGGCGGCGCGGACACCGGCGGGACCGGGCACGGGGGCGGGACCGGGCGCGGGGACGCGAACCGGAACGAGTACGGAGTCGGGCACGGGGACAGCGGCCCACGCCCCCGCGGAGACCGGCACGGGAACAGCGGCCGCGCCGGGCCGGGGGCTGACCTGGAGCCTGCGGGGGCGCGGTCCGAAGGACGTGCCCGTGCTGGCGGACGCCGGACCGCCGGGCGGGCTGCCCGGCGAGGGCGCGACCGGCCGGGGCGTCCGCGTGTGCGTGGTGGACTCCGGGGTGGAGCGCGACCACCCCCTGATCGGCCCGCTCGCCGCCTCCTGGGCGGTGGTCGAGGACGCGGGGACCGGGCGGCTCACGGTCGAGCCGACGACGACCGGCGACGCCTGCGGGCACGGCACCGCCTGCGCCGGCATCATCCGCCGCACCGCGCCGGACTGCGAGATCCACAGCGTCCGGGTGCTCGGGGAGCGGTTCTCCGGCACCGGCGACGTCCTGATGGCCGGGTTGCGCTGGGCGGTGGAGCAGCGGTTCGACGTGGTGAACCTGAGCCTGTCCACGACCCGCACCCGGTTCGCGCAGGAGCTGCACAGCCTGGCGGACAACGCCTACTTCGCCCGTACGGTGATCGTCGCCTCCGCCCACAACACGCCGGTGGAGAGCTTCCCCTGGCGGTTCGCCTCGGTGATCTCGGTCGGCAGCCACCAGGAGGAGGACCCCGATCTCCACCTGTACAACCCCGAGCCGCCGGTGGAGTTCTTCGGGCCGGGGCAGAACGTGACCGTGCCCTGGCTGGGCGGCCGGACGATCCGCACCACCGGCAACAGCTTCGCCACGCCGTACGTCGCCGGGCTCTGCGCCCGTGTGCTGTCCGCGCACCCGCGGATGACGGCCTTCCAGCTCAAGAACGCCCTCTATCTGTCCGCGGCCAATGTGCGCTGCACACCGCGTCCTTCCACAGCGGCAGGAGATATCCGTGATGACTCCCCGAACTGATCCCGCCCCCGCCGCCGACGCGCCCCGCGACGAACTGCTCCAGTCGGTGGTGGACGTGGCCCGCGCCATCTTCGGGGCCGCGGCCAGCTCCGTCTTCCTGCTCGACGAGGAGGCGCAGGAGCTGGTCTTCCAGGCGGTCTCCGGGCAGGGCGAGGAGTTCCTGGTGGGGCGGCGGTTCCCGGCCGGACGCGGTATCGCCGGGTGGGTGGCCGCCTCGGGCGAGCCGATGGTGGTGGACGACCTGAGCACCGACCCGTCCTTCGACCGCGCGCTGGCGGAGTCGACCGCGTACGTGCCGAACGCCCTGATGGCGGCCCCGCTCATCAGCGACGCGCGGGTGCTGGGCGTCCTGGAGGTGCTGGACCCCTCGCCGCAGGCCCGCTCGGACCTGCGGGAGCTGGACCTGCTGGCGATGTTCGCCCGGCAGGCCGCCGCCGCCCTGCGGGTGGTCGCCCCGTGCCGGAGGCCGGAGCGGGAGGCGGCGGGGCCCGTGCTGGAGGGGGCGCGGCGCGAGGACGCGCTGAAGCTGCTCGGCAGCCTGGAGCGGCTGCTGCGAGGCGTGGGCTGAGGGCTCCCGCCCGCCTCGGCGCGGGCGGGAGTAGCCCCGCGGCCCTTGGGGCAGGAGGCGGAGGACACGCCGGGCCGGCTCCCGCCCGCGCGCACCCCGCACCGGGTCGCGGCGCGCCGCCCACAAGGGAAGGACACGCACGATGAAGCTCGCTTTCTCCACCCTCGGGGTGCCGGGGACGCCGATCGCCGAGGTCGTCCGGCTCGCCGCCGACCACGGCTACCAGGGGGTGGAGCTGCGCGTCCACCCCGAGGAGCCGGTGCACCTGGGCCTCTCGCCGCTCGAACGGGCCGACGTGGTCGAGGCGTTCAAGGCGGGCGGGGTGGAGATCCTGTCCCTCGCCGGATACGTGCAGGTGGCCGGCGAGGGGCCCGACGAGCCGGTCCTGGCGGAGCTGGCCGAGCTGGTGAAGCTCGCGCGGGACCTGGGCGCGGGGTACGTCCGGGTGCTGCCCGGCGGCGGCGACCAGGACCAGGAGGAGGCGGACGCGACCGCCGCGCGCCGGTTGGGGACCGCCGCCCCGGCCGCCGCCGACATGGGCGTGAGCATCCTGCTGGGGACCCATGACACGCACCCCGCGGGCGTCGACGTGGCGCGGGTCGTCGCCGCGGTCGGGCACCCCCGGATCGGCGCGGTCTGGGACGTGCTGCACACGTGGCTCGCCGGCGAGGAGCCGACCGCCGCCCACGCGGTGCTCGCCCCGCACCTGGGGTACGTCCAGGTGAAGGACGTGGCCTCGGCGCACGACCTCGCCCCGCTGCCGCCGGGGGCCGGGGTGCTCCCGCTGGCGGAGTGCCTGGACGGGCTGGGCCCGGAGACGTGGGTGAGCTGGGAGTACGAGAAGCGCTGGTATCCGGGGGCGCCGGAGCTGCCGGGCCTGCTGGCCGCCGGGCGCGAGCACCTGCTGCGGATCGGTGCGCCGAAGCAGCCGCGGTAGCCGCGTGGGGCGGGTCGGGGGGGGGGGGGGGGGGGGGGGGGGGGGGGCCCCCCCCCCCCCCCCCCCCCCCCCGCGCCCGCGTGTCGGTCCGGGCCCGGCCCGGCACCCTTGACCGGAATTTATTTTCCCTATAAGCGTATCGTCTGAAAGTTTCTTTCACCCTTGGGAAGGAGCTCACGTGCCCCACCGCACCTCCAGACGCACCCTCCTCACCGCCACCGCCGCCGCCACCGCGGCCGCCGCCACCGGCGTCGTCGCCGCCCCCGCCGCTTCCGCGCACCCCGCGAACGGCTCCACCGACCGCCGGCTGCGGCGCGTCATCGCCGGGATGAGTCTGGAGGAGAAGGTCGGCCAGCTCTTCGTGATGCGGGTCTACGGGCACTCCGCCACCGACCCCGACCCGGCCGACGTCGACGCGAACCTCAAGGAGATCGGGGTCCGCACCGCCGCTGAGCTGATCGCCGAGTACCACGTCGGCGGCATCATCTACTTCACCTGGGCGCACAACACCCGCGACCCCCACCAGATCGCGGACCTCTCCAACGGCCTCCAGCGCGCCGCCCTCGCCGGGCCGTCCCGCGTGCCGCTGCTGGTCTCCACCGACCAGGAGCACGGCATCGTCTGCCGGGTCGGCGAGCCCGCCACCCTGCTGCCGGGCGCGATGGCCCTGGGCGCGGGCGGATCGCGCTCCGACACCCGCCGGGCGGCCTGGATCGCGGGGGCCGAACTGGCGGCGCTGGGCATCAACCAGAACTACGCCCCGAACGCCGACGTCAACGTCAACCCCGCCAACCCGGTCATCGGCGTACGGTCCTTCGGCTCCGACCCCCGCTCGGCGGCCGACCTGGTCGCCGCACAGGTGAAGGGCTACCAGGGCGCCGGCGTCGCGGCGACGGCCAAGCACTTCCCCGGACACGGCGACACCAGCACCGACAGCCACACCGGACTGCCCGTCATCGGGCACACCCGCGCGCAGTGGGAGGAGCTGGACGCCCCGCCCTTCCGCGCCGCGATCCGCGCCCGGATCGACTCGATCATGACCGCGCACATCGTCGTCCCCGCGCTCGACCCGTCCGGGGACCCGGCCACGCTCTCCCGGCCGATCCTCACCGGCATCCTCCGCGAGGAGCTGGGCTACGACGGGGTGGTGGTCACGGACTCGCTCGGTATGCAGGGCGTGCGCACCAAGTACGGCGACGACCGCGTCCCGGTCCTCGCCCTGCTGGCCGGGGTGGACCAGTTGCTGAACCCGCCGAACCTCTCCGTCGCCTGGAACGCGGTCCTGAAGGCGGTCAGGAGCGGGGAGCTGGACGAGGCGAGGATCGACCGGTCCGTCCTGCGCGTCCTGCGGCTCAAGGACCGCCTCGGCCTGTTCCGCGACCCGTTCGTCAGCGCCGCCGGCGTGGACCGCACGGTCGGCGTCCGCGCCCACCGGGACGCCGCCGACCGGATCGCCGAGCGCACGACGACCCTGCTGGCCGACCCCGGCTCCCTGCTGCCGCTCTCCCGCCGCACCCACCGCGAACTGCTGGTGGTGGGCGCCGATCCCGCCTCCCCGTCCGGGACGACGGGCCCGCCGACCACCACGCTGGCCGACGCCTTCACCGAACTGGGCTTCTCCGCACGGGCCCTGTCCACCGGTACGGCCCCGAGCCCGGCGAAGGTCGCCGAGGCGGTCGCCGCCGCGCGGGGCAAGGACGCGGTCGTCGTGGCGACCTACAACGTCACGGCGGACAGCCCCCAACGCGCCCTGGTCACCGCCCTGGTGGCGACCGGCGTCCCGGTGGTCGCGGTCGCGGTCCGCAACCCGTACGACGTCGCCCACCTCACCGGTTCCGGGGTCGCGGCGAGCCTCGCCGCGTACTCCTGGACCGATGTCGAACTGCGCGCCGCCGCACGGGTGATCGCGGGCCGCGCCGAGCCGGGCGGCCGGCTCCCGGTGCCCGTGCAGCGGGCGGACGACCCGGCGCGGGTGCTGTACCCGGTGGGCCATGGACTGACCTA
The DNA here is from genome assembly GCF_055588985.1 of Streptomyces sp. NPDC041970. Lineage (NCBI taxonomy): Bacteria > Bacillati > Actinomycetota > Actinomycetes > Kitasatosporales > Streptomycetaceae > Streptomyces > Streptomyces sp. NPDC041970. The sequence goes on along the minus strand of NZ_JBVJCD010000042.1, from coordinate 22,345 downwards.
CCGGACCCGTTCCGCCGCCGGGCGCTGACCCGGACGGGGGGGGGGGGGGGGGGGGGGGGGGGGGGGGGGGGGGGGGGGGGGGGGGGGGGGCGGCGTTGCGTGGGGGGTGGCGGAGGGCGAGGGTGCGGCGGGGGGGGGGTGG
>NZ_JBVJCD010000042.1:0-22195 GCF_055588985.1 Streptomyces sp. NPDC041970 | reverse complement strand
CGCCCCCCCCCCCCCCCCCCCCCCCCCCCCCCCCCCCCCCCCCCCCCCCCCCCCCCCCCCCCCCCCCCCCCCCCCCCCCCCCCCCCCGCGACCGGGTGCGCGCGCGGTCCGCGTGGACGCTACGGGCGCAGGGTGGCCTCGTCGCGGTCGATCTCACCGTTGCGCCGGTCCAGCTTCCTGTCGAACTTCGCCAGCGGCTTCGCCTTCGCCGGGTCCGCCTGGACGGCCGCCGGGGCGACCCCCGCCCACCGCAGGATCGCGGCGGTGGCCTTCGCCCTCTGGTCCTCGATGAGACCGGAGACCCGCGCCCCGTGGTTGCCGCCGGGGACGGTGTAGACGTAGCTGTCCCGCGCCCCGTGCCCGAGGCGGAACGGCTCCGCGCTCCACGGGTCGTTCTGGCCGTTGACGTACATCATCTGCCGGGCGTTGCGCTGGACCCAGCGGTCCACGTCCCGCATCGCGCCCCGGTCGAACGCCATGGGGATGGAGCGGGGCACGAAGGTGCGCGGGGGCTGGTAGCCGTAGCGGCTCAGCTTGCCGAGCCAGGGCTGCCTGATGTCCGGCGCCCCGAGCTCGGTGCCCGCCTGGTAGTAGTACGGGGTGTACGTCTCCAGGGCCTGGTCGGCGTAGGCGGAGAAGCTGGAGATGCCGTCGACGGAGTTCCAGATCTCCTCGTCGGTGGACTTCTCGGCGTCGGCCGGGATGTCCGCGCAGTCGGCGAGCAGGCTGTACTGCCAGAACGCCCACACGTAGTCCATCACCGAGGCCTCGAAGGCCCGGTCGAGGGAGCCGACGGTGTCGAAGGTCCAGCCGTTGGCGGCGGCCTCCTCCCTGAACTTCTTCTGGAGCGGGGCGCGGCGGACCAGCGCCTCGCGCTGCACGCCGGCCAGCTTGTCGCGGCACTCCTCGGTGCCGACGTTCCGGAAGAACCGGTCGTACGCCGAGTCCTCGTCGTTCACCACGTCGTTCGGCGCCACGTAGGCGACGACGCCGTCCATGTCACGGGGGTAGAACCGCTCGAAGTACGTGGCGGTCATGCCGCCCTTGGAGCCGCCGGTGGCCAGCCACTTCTCGCCGTAGATCTTCTTGAGCGCCGTGAACACCCGGTGCTGGTCGCTGGCGGCCTGCCAGATGTCGAGCTTCGACCAGTCGGCGGGGGCCGGCCGGGACGGGCTGAAGAAACGGTACTCCAGGGAGACCTGGTTGCCGTCGACGATCTGCGTCGGCTCACTGCGGCTGGGGTTGGTGGAGACGTTGTAGCCGCTGGTGAAGAACACCGTCGGGCGGCTCACGTCCTTGTGCAGCAGGGTGACGCGCTGCTGGAACGTGCCCTTGGAGGGGTGCCGGTGGTCGACGGGCTGGGTGTACTCGAGGACGAAGTAGCGGTAGCCGGGGTACGGCTTCTCCGCGGTGAGGCGCATCCCCGGAATGGCCAGGATGCGGTCCTTGATGTCCTCGCCGGCCGCGTAGCCGCTTCCGGCGGCCCCGCTGCTCCGCTGGACGACCGGTTCCGCGGCGGTGGCCGCACCGGCCGAGGCCCCCGTCGCACCGGCCGTGCCTATGAGCACCGCGAGCGACAGAACCCCTGTGAGCGCCTTGCGCATACACCCTCCCCTTGGTTCACGACATTCGCCGTGAACCTATCGGGGCGGTCCGTGCCGCGCCAGACCTGTTCGTCCCCGTACTCAGGACTTTCCCGCGCCTTTACGCCCCTGGTGCGGGCGTTCGCGCCGCTCCGCGCCCCGCCGGAGGGGTCAGCACAGAATCCATCCGGTGGACGCCGACCTCCCGGCGACCGCGCCGGTGGCCCGGACGCAGCGGTGCAGCGCGTCGACGGTGACCGGGCCCGCCATCCGCGTGTACGAGCCCCGGTCCTCGACGACGCGGCCGCCGCGCGACTGGAGCGTGACGCTCATCGTCCGCCGCTTGCCGGGCTTCTTCGCGACGGTCACGGCGCAGACCTGGGCGCGGCTCTTGTAGACGCGCAGCTCGCCCGTGGCGAACCCGACCGTCTTGGCCGGACGGCCCGAGCAGCCGGCGGCGGCCCCCGCGGCCGCTCCGGCGGTGCCGGGCGCGCCGATCAGCAGCACCAGCCCGGCCAGCAGGGGCGTGACGAGCAGGCGCACCAGCAGCGGCCGTGCGGCCGCCGCCGTGAGTCCGGTCGCCGCGGTCCTCGTCGGTCCTGTCACTCCGTCGATCCCGTCCACCCTCGCCCCCACCTGACACGTCCGTAGGCACCTGTGCGTCCCTGGCTACGACGCGGCAGCCCGCCCGGCGGTTGCGCCCGGCGGACGGCCGGGGCGTCCCGGCGGACGGCCGGGGCGTCCCGGCGGACGGCCGCGGGCCGGGCCGGTCGCCGCGGCGGGGTCAGACGCCCGCCGGTTCGCCCTCCCCTATGTCCTCGCCTATGAAGGTGCGCCACAGTCGGGCGTACCGCCCGTCGCGGGCCAGCAGCTCCCCGTGCGTGCCGTCCTCGACGACCCGCCCGCGGTCCATCACCACGACCCGGTCGGCGCGGGCGGCGGTGGTCAGCCGGTGCGCCACCACCAGCGTGGTGCGGCGGCCGGCGAGCCGGTCGGTGGCCTGGTTGACGAGCCCCTCGGTGGCGAGGTCCAGGGCGGCGGTCGCCTCGTCCAGGAGCAGGACGTCCGGGTCGACCAGCTCGGCGCGGGCCAGGGCGATGAGCTGGCGCTGCCCGGCGGAGAGGTTGCGGCCGCGCTCGGCGACCTCGTGCAGGTAGCCGCCCTCCAGCGTGGCGATCATCTCGTGCGCGCCGACCGCGCGGGCCGCCGCCTCCACCTCGGCGTCGGTGGCCTCGGGCCGCCCGTAGGCGATGGCGTCGCGGACCGTCCCGGCGAACAGGTACGCCTCCTGCGGGACGACCCCCAGGCGGTGCCGGTAGGCGGTCATGTCGAGCGTGCGCAGGTCGGCCCCGTCGGCGGTGACCCGGCCGCTCGTGGGGTCGTAGAACCGGGCGACCAGCTTGACCAGGGTCGACTTCCCCGCACCGGTCTCCCCGACGAAGGCGACCGTCTGCCCGGCCGGGATGCGCAGGTCGACGCCGGTCAGCGCCTCCTCCTGCGCGCCGGAGCCGTCCTCGCTCCGGGAGCCGTACGCGAAGGAGACGTCCTCGAACGCGATCTCGCCGCGCAGCGCGCGCACGTCGCGCGGTTCGTCCGCGCCGGGGGTCGAGGTGGGTTCGCGCAGCAGCTCCTGGATGCGGCCGAGCGAGACGGTGGCCTGCTGGTAGCCGTCGAAGACCTGGGAGAGCTGCTGGACGGGGGCGAAGAACAGGTCGATGTAGAGGAGGTAGGCGACCAGCGCGCCGGTGGTCAGCGTGCCGTCGTCGACCCGGCCGGCCCCGACGATCAGCACGGCGGCGGTGGCGACGGCGGCGAGCAACTGGACGAACGGGAAGTAGACCGAGATCAGCCACTGCCCGCGGATGCGGGCCTCGCGGTAGTGGTCGCTGCGCGCGGCGTAGCGGGCGGCCCCGTCGCGCTCGCGGCCGAAGGCCTGGACGATGCGGAGGCCGGCGACGGACTCCTGGAGGTCGGCGTTGACGGCGCTGACGCGTGTGCGGGCCAGTTCGTACGCCTTGACGCTGCTGCGCCGGAAGAAGACGGTGCCGACGATCAGGACGGGCAGGGTCGCGAAGACGACCAGGGCGAGCTGCACGTCCAGGACGAGCAGGGCGGCCATGATCCCGAAGAAGGTGACGACGGAGACGAACGCGGTGACGAGCCCGGTCTGCAGGAACGTCGACAGCGCGTCCACGTCCGTCGTCATCCGGGTCATGATCCGGCCGGTCAGCTCGCGCTCGTAGTAGTCGAGGCCCAGGCGCTGGAGCTGGGAGAAGATCTTCAGGCGGAGCGAGTAGAGCACCCGTTCGCCGGTCCTGCCGGTCATCCGGGTCTCGCCGATCTGGGCGGCCCACTGCACGAGCACGACGGCGAGCGCGACGGCCGAGGCCGCCCACACCGCGCCGATCGAGACCTGGGTGACGCCCTCGTCGATGCCGTGCCGGATCAGGACGGGCAGCAGCAGGCCCATGCCCGCGTCGACCGCGACGAGCCCGAGGCTGACCAGGAGGGCTGCGCCGAAGCCGCGCAGCAGCCGGCGCAGCCCGTAGGACTCCTCCGGCCGCACGGCGGCGGCCTCGTCCACGTCGGGGGCGTCGGTGGCGGGCGGCAGGGCCTCGACCTGGGCGAGCAGCTCGGGGGTGGCGGGCGTCCCGGCGGCCGCGGTGTCGCGCCCCTCCTCCCGGCGCGTCCACAGCTCGGGCGTGATGCCGCGCTCGGCGTCGAACGCGGCGTCCAGCTCCTCCTGGAGGGCGAGGTCGTCCTCCGCGTCCGGCTCCACGCGCGCGGGCCGGTGGCCGGGGGAGGCTCCGCCCAGCTCGTCGGGGTCGGTGAGCAGGCGGCGGTAGAGCGGGGAGGTGCGCTCCAGCTCCTCGTGCGTGCCGAACGCGGCGAGCCGGCCGCCGTCCAGGACGGCGATGCGGTCGGCGAGCTGGAGGGTGGAGCGGCGGTGGGCGATGAGCAGGGTCGTGCGGCCCGCCATGACCTGCTTGAGGGCCTCGTGGATCTCGTGCTCGACGCGGGCGTCGACGGCGGAGGTGGCGTCGTCCAGGAGGAGGAGACGGGGGTCGGTGAGGATGGCGCGGGCCAGCGCGACGCGCTGGCGCTGGCCGCCGGAGAGGGTCAGCCCGTGCTCGCCGACGGTGGTGTCGTAGCCGTCCGGCAGCTCGGCGATGAAGCGGTGGGCCTGCGCGGCGCGGGCGGCCCGCTCGATCTCCTCCTGGGTGGCGTCGGGGACGCCGTACGCGATGTTGGCGCGGACGGTGTCGGAGAAGAGGAAGCTGTCCTCCGGGACGATGCCGATCGCGGCGCGCAGGGAGGACAGGGTCAGCTCGCGCACGTCGTGGCCGCCGACCAGGACCGCGCCGCGCGACACGTCGTAGAAGCGGGGCAGCAGCAGGGAGACGGTGGACTTGCCGCTGCCGGACGCGCCGACGACGGCGACGGTCTCGCCCGGCTCGACGGTGAGCGAGAAGCCGTCGAGGACGGGGCGCTCCTCGGCGTCGTAGCCGAAGCGGACGTCGTCGAACTCGATGCCGGCCGGGGCGTCGGCGGGCAGCTCCTTCGTGCCGTCGCGCAGCGAGGGCTCGGTGTCGATCAGCTCCAGGACGCGTTCCACGCCGGCGCGGGCCTGCTGGCCGACGGTGAGGACCACGGCGAGCATCCGGACCGGGCCGACGAGCTGGGCCAGGTAGGTGGAGAAGGCGACGAAGGTGCCCAGCGTGATCTCGCCGCGGGTCGCCAGCCAGCCGCCGAGGGCCAGCATGGCGACCTGGCCGAGGGCGGGGACGGACTGGAGGGCGGGGGTGTAGCGGGAGTTCAGCCGGATGGTCCGCATCCGCCCGGCGAACAGCCGGCGACCGGCCTCGCGGAGCTTGCCGGTCTCCTGCTCCTCCTGGCCGAAGCCCTTGACGACCCGGACGCCGGAGACGGCCCCGTCGACGACCCCGGCGACGGCGGCGGCCTGGCTCTGGGCGTACCAGGTGGCGGGGAAGAGGCGGGTGCGGGAGCGGCGGGCGATGTACCAGAGCGCGGGGGCGACGGCGAGGGCGACGAGCGTCAGCGGCAGGGAGAGCCATGCCATGACGACCAGGGAGATGACGAAGAGCAGCACGTTCCCGATGGTCATCGGGAGCATGAACAGCAGCCCCTGGATCAACTGGAGGTCGCTGGTGGACCGGCCGACGACCTGGCCGGTGGACAGCTCGTCCTGGCGCTTCCCGTCGAGCCGGACGATCGTCGCGTACATGTCCGTACGCAGGTCGTGCTGGACGTCGAGGGCGAGCCGGCCGCCGTAGTACCGCCGGATGTAGGTGGCGACGTAGACGAGGACGGCCGCGCCGACGAGCAGCCCGGTCCAGACGGCGAGGGAGCGGGTGTGGCCGACGACCACGTCGTCGATGATCACCTTGGTGATGAGCGGCACGAGGGCCATGACGGCCATCCCGGCGAGCGAGGAGCCGAGGGCGAGGACGACGTTGCGCCGGTACCGCCACGCGTACCCGGCCAGCCGTCGGCCCCATCCCCGTTGCTCTGCGCCCGTCACGCTCCGCCTCCCGATCCGGCCCTCCGGCCTGTCCGTCTTCCGCCTGCTCTACCGGAGGCACCAACGCCCCGGACTGCGGATTTCATCCCGCTGCAACAAACGGACGGTGAACGGGGAGGCGGCGGAGCGGGTCCGGACCGGCGCGCCGCGGGCGAGGTTCGCGCTCCGGCCGGCACGGGTAGTGATGTCCCTCGCCGGTGGCACGAGCCGGTGTACGAGGGGGAGGAACCCATGGGGAACGCGCAGCCCACCGACGCCTACCGCTGCGGTCAGCTCTACGCGGTGATCGCCGCGCTGGAGAAGCTGGCCTCGCCGAACGGCGTCTCGGCCCTGGAGAAGCCCGGCGCGCGGGCACGGGCCTCCGAGGCCCCCCACGCGCACCTGCACAAGCCGCTGAACCAGGCGGTGGAGTTCCTGATGGCGGCGCGCGCCCGGCGCAGGGGGGAGGCCGCCGAGGCGCTCTTCCTGGCGATACCCGCCCTGCTGCCTTCGACCATGAGCCTGCCGCGCTCCCTCAACCACGCGCAGCGGGACCAGTTCACCGACGGCTTCCACGCCCGGACACGGGAGGCGGGGGGCGCCGCGTAGCCCCGCCGGGCGCGGCACGGGGCTCGCCCGGCCGCCGCGCCCGGCCGTCGGGGCCGTGGCTCACCGGGCGCCGCTGCCCCTGTCGGCGGCGATCTGCCGGGACATGATCGTGGTCAGCTCGTACGCGGTGTGCGAGGCGGCCACGGAGGTGATCTCGGCGTGGTCGTAGGCGGGCGCGACCTCGACCAGGTCGGCGGAGACCAGGCGGCAGGAGGCGAGGCCGCGCAGGATCTCCAGCAGCTCACGGGAGGTGAGGCCGCCCGCCTCGGGGGTGCCGGTGCCGGGGGCGTGCGCCGGGTCCAGGACGTCGATGTCGATGGAGATGTACAGCGGCCGGTCGCCGATGCGCTGACGGAGCTGGTCCGCGATCTCGTCGACGCCGCGCCGCATGACGTCGGCGGAGGTGACGATGCCGAATCCCATCTTCTCGTCGTCGGTCAGGTCCTGCTTGCCGTAGAGCGGGCCGCGGGTGCCGACGTGGGAGAGCGCGGAGGTGTCGAGGATCCCCTCCTCGACGGCCCGGCGGAAGGGCGTGCCGTGGGTGTACTCCGCGCCGAAGTAGGTGTCCCAGGTGTCCAGGTGCGCGTCGAAGTGGAGCAGGGCGACGGGCCCGTGCTTCTTGGCGACGGAGCGCAGGAGCGGCAGGGCGATGGTGTGGTCGCCGCCGAGGGTCATGAGGCGTGCGCCGGTGGACAGCAGGTCGTCGGCGGCGGCCTCGACGGTCTCGACGGCCTCGTTGATGTTGAACGGGTTCGCCGCGATGTCCCCGGCGTCGGCGACCTGCGCGAGGGCGAACGGGGAGGCGTCCTGCGCCGGGTTGTACGGGCGCAGCAGCCGGGACGCCTCCCGGATCGCGTTGCCGCCGAAGCGGGCGCCGGGCCGGTAGGAGACCCCGGAGTCGAAGGGCACGCCGACCACGGCGACGTCGGCGCGCCCGACCTCGTCGAGCCGGGGCAGCCGGGCGAAGGTCGCGGGCCCGGCGTACCGGGGGACGCGGGAGGAGTCGACGGGGCCGCGCGGCGGTGCGGTGCTGCTCATGAGGGTGCCTTCCTTCGTTCTCGTACGGTGGCCCGCGGGCGGGGACGCGCCGCCGGGCCCGGCGGTCGCGGGCGCGTGGCCGCGGGCCCGCCGCCGTCGCCCGTCCGGCGCGTGGGCGCGCGGGGCGGACGGCAGGCGGCCGAAGCCGCCGCTGAAGTGTACGTTTCCTCCCTTCTGGGCGGCGGAACGGGCGCGGCCGGGCCCTCCGCGCACCGGCGGACGCGCCGCGGTGCGCGCGGACCCCGCGGCGGGGCGGGAGAGCCGCCGCCCGCACCCTGGTGTGTACGCCACGGCCGCTCCTCGGTATGTTGCAGTGGCAAAGGGGGGTCGCGTGGCACGGGACTACGACAGCCAACTGCTGGAATCGGTCGGGGTGCGCCGCCGCAGGATGCGGGACGCCCTGCTGTTCGGTGCGGGACGCGCGCGGCGGACCGCCGACGAGCGGCTGGGGAAGGTGTTCGCCGGGATCGCCGTCACCGCGGTGCTCTGCGCGGGGTGCGTCGGCTGGTCCTTCCTCCAGCACACCCTGGCCGAGCAGAGGGCCGAGCAGGAGCGGCAGACGCGTCAGTACGAGCAGCCGGCCCACTCCCCCGGTCCGCGGAAGGACCCCTGATCGGCTCCGGCGCGGGGGTGCGGCGGTGGCCGGACACGGGCCCGGACCCCCGTCGCGGGCGAGATCCCACGAACCCGGAAAGGCGCGGGGCACGTGGCGTACGCGGCCCGATCAGCCCGGATTTTCGGAAAATCACGATGATAGGTTTCCGTAAGTGGTGAGTACAGCGATGACGTCCCGCTCGGAACTGAGCCGGGTGACCCTGGTCGGCGAGCGGCGCCGCGCCGACATCGTGCTGCCCTCGGACACGCCCATCGGCCAACTGCTCCCCGACATCCTCCAGTTGCTGGACGACCGGGCCGCGGCACGGCCGTTGACCCGGCAGTTGATCACCTCCGACGGCTCGGCCCTGCCGCACGACAGCACCCTCGCCTCGGCCGGCGTCAGCGACGGCGCCGTGCTCCGGCTCGTGCGGACCCACGCCGCTCCGCCCGCGCCCGTGGTCCACGACGTCACGGACCGGGTGGCCGACAGCCTCGACCTGCAGGCCTGGCGCTGGCGACCGGCCGCGCGCCGGGTGGCGGCCGGGGCGACGACCGCGGTGTTCGCGGTGGCCGCCGCCCTGCTGGCCCGGCGCGAGTTCCCGCTCGGCGCCCTGGCGGGCGCGCTGGCGGCCGCCACCGCCGTCCTCCTGGTGGGCGGCGCGCTGTGCGCCCGGATCGGGAGGGGCAACCGCGGCCTGGCCACCGCGCTGCTGTTCGTCTCGGGCGGCCTCGGCGTCCTCACGGCCTGGACCGCCGCCGACGCGTACGCCTGGTCGGGGCCGGCCCGGCTCGCCGCGGTGGCGGCGGCGGTGGTCCTGGCGCTGCTGCTGCTCGGCCTCTGCTCCCCGCTCGGCCGCGGCGGCCTGATCGGGGCGGGGGCCACGGCCGCCGTCAGCGCCGCGTGGGAGGCCGTGGCCGCCGTGGAGCCGGAGCCGGCGCGGCTGGGCGCCGTGATGGCCGTGTTCTCCGTGGTCCTGCTCGGCGTGCTGCCCCGGCTCGCCCTGATGGCGTCCGGGCTCACCGCGCTGGACGACCGGCGGTCGGGCGGGGTGTCGGTCAGCCGGCACGACGTGGCCGACGCGCTGGCCGCCACCCACCGCGGACTCGCCCTCGCGACGGTGGTCACCGCGGCCTCGGCCGGAGCGGCGGGCTGGCTGCTCACCCTGGCCGCGCGGCCGACCGTGTGGACGGTGCTCCTGCCCTCGCTGGTCGCGGTGGTCCTCCTGTCGAGGGCCCGCGCGTTTCCTCTGGTGGCCGAGGTGGTGGCCCTGTTCGCCGCCGCCGGGGTCCTCCTCGTACGGCTGGTGATGCTCTGGATGGAGCAGGGGTCCGGGGGCGCGGGGCCGGTCGCCGTGCTCGGCGCGGCGGCGCTGCTGCCCCTGTTCGCGCTGTCCGTGGAGCCTCCCGAACATCTGCGGGTGCGGCTGCGGCGCACGGCCGACCTGGTCGAGTCCATCGGCATGGTGGCGCTGTTCCCGCTCGCCGTCGGCGTGTTCGGCGTGTACGGCCAACTGCTCGACAAGTTCTGACATGCACGCGTGGCGGCTCCGGTCGGGGGACCGGAGCGGAGGAGAAGGGCAGACATGCCGAACGCGGACAACTGGCAGGGCGACGTGCTGCGCGATCTGAGGGGTGCGCCCGCGACGAGCGCGGCGGGCCGGGACGCGCCCGCCCCCGCCGCGCAGCCGCCCGCCCCCGCACCGGGGCCCGCCCCGGCGGCGGCACACGGCCCGGCGGCGGAACACGCCCCCGCGCAGGGCCGCGGCCCCGCGCCCGCACCGCGCCCGGCGCCTCCGCGCCGGCCCTCCCGGTCCCCCGACGCGTGCCCCGTCGCCGACAGCGCGCTGACCGCCACGGCCCGCCGCCCCCAGCGCGGCGAGCCGGTCGCCGCGCGGGCGGCGCGCGCGGTGCGTCGGATCGTTTCCTCGTCGGCGGCGCGCGAGGTCGACGACATCACCCGCACCGCCGAGGCGCTCCAGCAGCCGGTGACGACCGGCCGCCAGATAGCCGTCACCTCCATCCGGGGCGGCGCGGGCAAGACGACGGTGGCGGCCCTGCTCGGTCTGGCGTACGCGCACTACCGCCAGGACCCGGTCCTCCTCGTCGAGGCCGACCCGGCGCTCGGCTCGCTGCCCCTGCGGCTCGGCGCCGAGGCGCTGCGCTGGACCACCGCCGACCTCGCGGACCTCGTGGAACCGCAGATGTCGCTGCTCGACGTCACCGGCTACCTCGTCCAACTCCCCGACAACGCCTGGCTGCTGCCCGGCAGCCAGGGCCGGATCGGGGCCATGCTGGACACCTCGGCGTACGAACGGGTCATGGTCTCCCTGCGCCGCTACTTCGGGATCACCGTGGTGGACTGCGAGACCCTGCCCGCCGAGGTCGCGCGGGTCGCGCTCTCCGCCGCCCAGGCGCGGGTCCTGGCCGCCCCCGCCACGCTGGAGGGCATCACCAGCACGTACGCGGTGCTCCAGTGGGTGCGGCAGCTCCCCCGGCACATCATCGACGGGACCGTGGTCGTGCTCTCCACCACGGTGGCGCGCCCCGGCATCGACGTGGAGGCGGCGGCCGAGAAGCTGCGGTCCACCGGCGCGGCCGTCCACGTCCTGCCCCACGACCGGCACCTGGCGGCCGGCGGGGTCCTGCGCACCGACCTGCTCGCCCGGCCCACGCGGCTGGCCGCCACCCGGCTGGCCGCCGAGGTGTTCCGGCTCTCCCAGAAGCGCCGGTGACCTCCGTGGCGCACCGGCCGGACGCCGCGACCGGCGCCCCGGCGGCGCCCCCGCCGGGTGTGCGCCGACCCGGCCGGCGCGGCCGCCCGACCCGGACCGCGCTCCCCACCCCGCCGACCGCCGACACCGGACGGAGCCGATGAGCACCCGCCTGATCCACCGCCCCGCCCGGACCACCCGCCCCCCGGCGGCGCCCGCGCCCCGCACCATCGAGGCCCCGCCCAACCTGCCCGAGGGCAAGGCGGGCAACATCGCGATGTCCCTGCTGCCGGTCGCCGGGGTCATGTCGTCCGTCGTGATGATGACGGTCGTCCGCAACAGCCAGTTCGCCGCGCTGGGCGCGATCATCCTCGTGGTCACCGTCATCGGGTCGGTGGCGCTGCTCTTCTCCCAGCGGGGCAAGGCCCAACGCACCCGCCGCACCCAGCGCGAGGCCTACCTCGCCTATGTGGAGGACCTGCGGGAGGAGTTGGCGGCCGAGGAGCGCGAACGGCGCGAGCGCGCCGACGTGCTGAACCCCCCGCCGTACGCCCTGTACGACATCGTGCGCGACCCGGCCCGCCTGTGGGAGCGGCGCAGGACCGACGACGACTTCCTGCGCGTACGGGTCGGCACCGGCGAGATGCCCGTACGGGACCTGGCGATCGCCGAGCCGGGGTCGACGGTCCTCACGCCCCCCGACCTCTTCATGCTCAACGAGGCGTCGGCGCTGGTGAACCGGTTCAGCAACGGCGCCGAACTGCCGCTCACCGTCCCCCTGGACCGGGTCGGCAACGTCAGCGTGATCGGCCCCCGCGAGGACTGCCTGCGGGTGGCGCGTGCGCTGCTGGTCCAGACCGCCGCCCTGCACGCCCCCGACGACGTGGCGGTCGCCCTCGCCGCGCCGGGCGACCGCATGGCCGACTGGGAGTGGGCCAAGTGGCTGCCCCACCTGCTCGACACCGAGCAGTTCGACGGCCCGGTCGCCGCCCGCCGCATCGCCCCCTCCGCCCCGCAGCTCGCCCGGCTGATCGGCGCCGACCTGCGCCGCCGGGCCTCGTACGCGGCCGAGGTCCGCCGCGGCCTGGCCGGCCGGGACGCCCTGTCCATGACCTCCCGGCTGCTCGTCGTCACCGACGGGCACGGCGAGGACGCCGTCGACCTGCCGCGCCCGGACGAGGCCGTCGGGCTGCGCGAGATGGGCATAACGGTGCTGCACCTGCTGGAGCGGCGGGTGCAGGAGCCGGGGGACGTCAGCGTGCGCGTGACCGTCGACGGCACGGACGTGGTCATCGAGGACCTGCGGACCCCGGAGCCCGTGGAGGCGCACGGCTCGGTGGACGAGGCGGGCGTCCCGTTCGCCGAGGGCCTGGCCCGGATGCTCGCGCCGCTGCGGCTCTCCGCCGAGTCGCTGGTCGACGCCCCGCTGTCCGGGCCGGTGGAGTTCGCGGCCCTGCTCGGCATCGACGACGTGGCCCGCCTCGACCTGGACCGGCTGTGGGCGCCGCGCGGCGAACGCGCCTTCCTGCGCGTCCCGATCGGCGTCAGCGACGCCCACGAGCCGGTGCTCCTGGACCTCAAGGAGTCCTCCGAGCTGGGGATGGGCCCGCACGGCCTGTGCGTGGGCGCGACCGGTTCGGGCAAGTCGGAGCTGCTGCGCACCCTGGTCCTCGCCCTGGCGGCCACGCACCCCCCGCAGGACCTGGCGCTGGTGCTGGTCGACTACAAGGGCGGGGCGACCTTCGCCCCGTTCGCGGACCTGCCGCACGTGGCGGGCGTCATCACCAACCTGGAGAACCAGGCGGGGCTCGTCGAGCGGGTCCACTCCTCCCTCGCCGGCGAGGTCAAGCGCCGCCAGCAGGCCCTCAAGGACGCGGGCAACGTCGCCGACATCGGGGACTACGCGGCCCTGCGCGCCGAGAGGCGCCCGGACCTCGAACCCCTGCCGCACCTGTTCGTCGTGATCGACGAGTTCGGCGAACTGCTCACCGCCAAGCCCGACTTCATCGACCTGTTCCTCTCCGTCGGACGCATCGGCCGCTCCATCGGCGTGCATCTGCTGCTCTCCAGCCAGCGCATCGAGGGCGGCAAGCTCAAGGGGCTGGACACCTACCTCTCCTACCGGCTCGGGCTGCGGACCTTCTCCGCCGACGAGTCCCGGACCGTCCTCGACACCCCGGACGCCTTCCACCTGCCCCCGCTGCCCGGCTTCGGCTACCTGAAGGTCGACACGAGCCACTACTCCCGCTTCAAGGCCGGTTACGTGTCGGGGGCCTACCGCGGACCGGTCCGCGGCGCGGACGAGGAGGCCACCGGCCCGCTCGCCCTGCCGTACGAGGCGTCCAACACCCTGGCCGCGGCGGACGAGACGCACCAGACCCCGCAGCCGGCGCCCCGCCGCCGCGAGACCGGTCCCACCGAACTCGGCGTGATGGTCGCGCAGTTGGCGGACTCCGCACCGCCCGTACGGAACATCTGGCTGCCCCCGCTGCCCGCCGCCACGGCCCTGGACACCGTCGCCGGCCCGCTGGACATCGGGCCGGACGGGATGAGGCTGGCCGGAGCGGGGACGGACCGCCGCGGCCCCCTCCGCGCGCCGGTCGGGCTCCTCGACGACCCGGCCAAGCAGTGGCAGGGGCAGTGGTTCCTGGACCTCACGGTGGCGGGCGGCCACGCCGCGGTGATCGGCGGACCGCAGTCCGGCAAGACGACGCTGCTGCGCACCCTCGTCCTCTCCCTCGCCCTGACCCACACGCCCCGCCAGATCGGCGTCTACGGACTCGACCTCGTCGGCGGCGGCCTCCAGGCCCTCTCGGGACTGCCGCACGTCGGCGGCATCGCGGGCCGTGCCGACCGGGAGCGGGCGGTGCGCACCGTCGAGGAGATCCGCGCCATGCTCGCCCTGCGCGAGGAACTCTTCCGCGAGCACGGCATCGACTCCGTCGGGCAACTGCGCGCCCTGCACGCCGCCGGCCGGCTGCCCGAGCTCGCGTCGGCCGACATCCTGCTGGTCATCGACGGATTCGGGGCGCTCCGCGACGACTTCGACGAGCTGGACGACGCGATCGGCGACCTCCTCAAGCGCGGCGGCGGCTACGGCATCCACATCGTCGCCGCCATGCTGCGCTGGAACGACGTGCGCATCGCCATCCAGTCGAACTTCGGCACCCGCGTCGAACTGCGCCTGAACGACCCCGGCGAGTCCAGCATCGACCGCAAGCTCGCCGAGACCCTGTCGCCCGACGAGCCCGGCCGCGTCCTCACCGACCAGAAGCTCTTCGCCCAGGTGGCGCTGCCCCGTACGGACGGGGTCGCCGACACCGCGGACCTCGGCGCGGTCCTGGAGCGCACGGCCCGCACGGTCCGGGCCACCTGGAGCGGCGAGGTGGCCCGGCCCGTACGGGTGCTGCCGCACCTCCTGGAACCGCACGCGCTGCCGGGGCCCGCGGCCGAGCCCGCCCGCGTCCCGATCGGGCTCGACCAGTCGGCCCTGGCGCCCGTCCTGCTCGACCTGTTCCAGCACGACCAGCACCTGCTGGTCCTGGGGGACAGCGAGTGCGGCAAGACGAACCTGCTGCGGACCGTCGCCCGCGGCCTCATCGACCGTTACGGCGAGGACGAGTTGGTGTTCGCCGTGATGGACCCGCGCCGCTCGCTGCGCGGCGCGGTCCCGGAGGAGTTCAACGGGGGCTACGCGTACAACTCCAAGCTGTGCGCGGGCCTTGCGGCGGGCATCGCCACCGAGCTGGAGAAGCGGCTCCCCGACGAGAACGCCCGCCTGGAGGACCTGGAGCCCGGCAACTGGGGCAGCGGCCCCCGGATCGTCGTCCTCGTCGACGACTACGACGTCCTGACGACCGCCGGGCAGTCCCCGCTGGCGGCGTTCCTCCCGTACATCCCCTCGGCGGCCGACATCGGCCTCCACTTCGTCCTGACGCGGCGGGTCGCCGGCGCCTCGCGGGGCATGTACGAGCCGCTGGTGCAGGGGCTGCGGGAGTCGGGCGCCTCGGCCCTGCTGATGACGGGAGACCGCAGCGAGGGCCAGTTGTTCCCCGGCGTCTACGCCTCCCGACAGGCCCCCGGCCGGGGCGTGTTCATCCGCCGGGGTCAGCCGAACCGCCTGATCCAGACCGTGTGCTCACCCGCATGAGACACCGGGACGCCCCACCGATCGCGCACGCCCGCCACCGAACGACGAAGGACCGGACGGCCCCGCCATGACCAAGGACGTCATCTCCCTCACCCCCCGTATGCCCGACCCGTGGGCCGTGCTGGCGGGCCTGCTCTCCGGCGGCCCGGACAAGCTGGTCGGCACACGGGGCGAGGGCGCCGTGGTGCAGCTCTGCGACGCCGGGGGCCGCCCGCTCGTCTCGGTGGAGGCGCCGCTGCTGGTCTCCGTCGAGGGCGAGGCCGAGCGGCTGCTCGGGACCACCGCGCCCCCGGTCCCGTACTGGTGGACCGAGGCCCGCGCCACCACGGGCGTCGCGGAGGCGGAACAGCTCGCGGGCGTCTTCGCGACCCGGCTCGCCTCGCTGGTGGGCGGCTCCGTCTGGCCGCCTGACGCGGCCGACTCGCTCGCGGTGGTGAGGACGGACGGCATGGGCGTCGCCCCGGAGCCGGCCGCCGCCCAGCCCGCCGTCGACGTGCTCACCGACAAGGTGGCCGTCGTCATCCAGGACCGCCCGGTGGTGGCCATGACCGCCTGGCTCTCGGACGCGTTCCGGGCGGCGGCCGAGGCCGGCCTCGGCCTCCAGATCGTCAGCCCGGCGGGCGCTGCGCTCTCCCCCGTCGCACGGGACGCGCTGGGCGGGTGGCCGAACCGCTGGATCGTGCAGGACGACCGGGACGGCTACTACGACGGGCTGACGGGCGCCGTACTGCGGTGGCAGGACGGCGTGTTCGCCCCGGTCGCCTCCGCCGACGCGACGGAGGACGACCCGCACACCCCGGTGGCGGCCGCCTACCGGCGGGCGCGGGACACGGGCGAACGCCAACTGGCCCTGACCTTCCGCATGGTGCACCCGGCGGACGAACGACTGGTGCTGGGCGGCGGGTTGGAGACGGTGTGGCGGGAGCTGACGGGCGAACCGCCCGCCGGCTGGGGCACCGCCGAACCGGCGACCCTGCCGTGGTCGCCGCGCCGGCTCACCGACATCGCGCACGAGCGGGCCCCGGAGCCGACCTGGTTCGTCGCGGTCGGCCACCGCTCCCGGCCGGGCATCGCGACGGTGCGCGTCACCCGTACGCAGGCGGGCGTGGAGGAGCACGTCACGCTCGCGTTCGGCTACGGCGGCGACGAGGAGCCCCCGCTGGACGCCCTGCCCGCGGCCGCCGAGGCGCTCGCCACGCGCCACCGCCTCCAGTCGATGCTCGTACAACTTCGCAAAGCCCGCCGCGACCTGGCCGTACCGCCGCACTTCGAGGGGCCGGGCGTCCCGCTGGCCTTCGTCCTGGGCGCGGAGGAGGTGCGCGCGATGCCGGGGGACCGGGCCCGGCGCACGCCGCTGTCCGAACCGCCGCTCGCGCTCGGCCCGAGGACCAGGCCCGCCCTGTACTACCCGCTGCCGGGGGACCCCTCGGACCTGGCCGGCTGGCGGGACTTCGAGAGGCTGACGCGCCACCTCAAGGGAGCCTGAACCACGCCCGGTCGCGAACAGGCCGATGGCCGATTGCCGATTGCAGAAGCGACGCCGGGGTTGATAGACAGAGGTGTACGCGTACGTTCGTTCGGTGTATCGGGGGGTGTCATGAAGTTCGACATGGGAGCGTCGGTCCTGTCGAAGCTGTTGTCGGGTTCGCAGGGCGCGAGTACGGATCTGGGGACGCTGATCCAGCAGTTGATCGCCGCGGCGGAGCCGCTGGAGGGCAAGTTCAACGGGGCCGGGAAGGTCGCGTTCGACGACTTCAAGGCGCGTTCGGACGAGATCACGAAGGCGTTGAACGCGTCGTTGTCCGGGATCCTGGGCGGTCAGTCGGGGATGGACGCGGCGTTCGGCTCGGGCGATCAGGAGCAGGGCGAGAACGCGAGGACGCAGATGGCGTCGGCGAACTTCGACGCGGCGCGGTTCTCGGGCCGTTGAGCGTGGTCGGTGTGGACGGAACGGGTCGGACGGGGAGTGATGGGTGATGGCGGGAAGCGCGGATCGGCGTTCGTACGACACGGGCGCCTCGACGGAGGTGCAGGCCTCCCTGCAGGTGGTGATCGGCCGGTTGGAGCAGGTGATCACGGCTCGGGACACGCAGGTGAAGGCGGCGATGGCGGACTTCGCGGCCGACGGGGTGGCCGATGAGTACCACGGCAAGGAGTTGCGGTGGAACGCGACCTCGCAGGAGGTCCGCAACATCATCCGGCTGCTGAAGACGACGCTGGAGAAGAACGACGGCACGGCCGCGCAGACGCTGGCGCGGGCGAAGGCGGCGGTCGACGGCATCGGCTGACGCCGCGGCCGGTCGAGGGGATGCGCCGACCGCACGGGGTGCGGGCGGACTGTGGTGTGCGTACGGGGGCGTGAATGGTTGCGTGGGACATCAAACCGCAAGGCGTGCAGGGCCAGTTGAAGCTGGTCGGCGGCCATGCCGGTGAGCTGGAGAAGGCGCTGAACGCGCTGATGAAGGACCTGGGTGAGGCCGCGACGGCGGCGGGCACGGCCGTGCCGGGCACAGCGGCCAGTTTGCCGCTGCACGGCCCGGTCGCTCCGGGTCAGGCCCCGTTGTCGCGCGCGACGACGGGGCCGGTCGCGGCCGCGCTCGGCGCGTACGCGAACGCGCGCCAGGCCCAGTTGAAGGCGGTGTCGGAGCGCATCCAGGCGGCGGTGCTGGGCGCGGCGACGGCGACGAACGAGTACGTGGAGGGCGACCTCGACACCGCGAAGCAGGCGCAGGACGCCGCGAGGTCGGTCCGGTTGGACCTGCTCAAGGACATGAGGGCCGGCGCGTGAGCGAGAACGAGCCGGTCAACCTGGCGGGCATACCGGTCTTCACCGGTGATCTGGCCCTGTTGGACACGAAGGTGAGCGCCCTGCGGGGGGACGGCGAGAAGATCGCCACCGCCACGGGCGACATCCACAGCAGCTTCGGCGGCCTGCGGGCCTTCTACCAGGCGCCCGAGGCCGAGCAGTTGTTCGCGGTGACGAAGCCGGTCGCCGACCGCGGGGCCGCGCTGAAGGCGGACCTGGCCACGATCACGAGCGCGTTGAGCGCCTACTCGGACGACGCCCACCCGCTGGTCGAGAAGCTGAAGGAGCTCAAGCGGGACGCGGGGGCGTTCCTGGTCAAGGCGAACGCGGACGACAAGTGGCGCGAGGACGGCGACCTCGTCGAGGAGAACAACCGCCGCCGCGAGGAGATCGCCGAGACCTGGGCGGCGTTCCAGGCGGTGGAACGCGCCTGCTACAACAAGATCATCGCGCTGGTGCCGGACGGCACCCCGCTCCGGACGGACGACGGCTCCGGCGGCAAGGGCATGTACGGCTACGACGCCGAGGCCCTCAAGCAGGCCAAGGGCCTGCCCTGGGGCGACCCGGTCAAGGAGTCCACCCCCTGGTGGCACGTCCACGAGCACGTCTGGGACTTCGGCAAGGGCTTCGTGGTGGACGGGGTCTGGGGCACGGTCAAGGGCCTGGGCACGCTGGTGGGGTTCGACGGCTGGGACGCGGCGAAGCAGGCCTGGACCGGCCTGGGCCACCTCGCCACCGGCGTCGTCCTCACCGTCGCCGCTCCCCACCTGTTCTGGGCCACCCCGGACAAGTACCTGCCCGGTTTCGCCCGCGACGCCCGCAACGCGATGAAGGAGACCGGCAAGGCCCTCATCGCGTACGACCAGTGGGGCGAGAACCCGGCCCGCGCCGGCGGAGCGGTCACCTTCAACGTCCTGACCACCGTCTTCACCGGCGGCACCGGCGGAGCCGCCGCCGGCGCCGGCAAAGCGGCCGTCGCCGCCAAGGCGCTCTCCCTCGCCAACAAGGCCGGCCGCTACGCCGACCCCACCACCTACCTCTTCACCGGCGCGACCGCCGGCCTCACCAAGATCAGCACCGTCATGACCGGCCTCAGAGGCATGGGCCACATCGACATCCCACCCCTGCCGCCGGGCGCGGTCACCCTGCCGGACGGCGCGTTCAAACTCTCCGACGGCACCCTGCACCTGCCCGAGGGCGCGGCGGTCCCGGAAACCGCGTTCGAGGTCCCGAAGAACTCCTTCAGGCTCCCCGACGGCGCGGAGATCCCCGCCGGAGCCCTCGACCTCGGCGACAACGTGGTCCGCCTCCCCGACGGCATGGCCCCGCCCGCGGGCTCCCTGCCGATCCAGGAAGGCGCCCTCAAGCTCCCCGGAGGCACCACCGCCCTGCCCGAAGGCACCTTCAGGGGCGTCGACGCGGACGGCAACGTCGTCCACCTCGACCGCGAGGGCAACCTCCTCGGCGAGGACGGCACCCTCAAGCAGCACCACACCGCCGCGATCCGCGAGAACCCGACCGACGGCAGCTCCGTCACCACCGACACGGACGCCCCCCTGCCCCGCACCCCGGCCGAACAGTCGGCCCTGGTCGGCGTGGGCGCCCGAGGCGGCGGCGACACGGTCCGCCTCGACTCGACCCTCGGCGACACGGGCCGCCTTGACTCGGCCCTCGGCGACACGGGCCGCGTCGGCCACGACGTGGGCCGCACGGGCAACGAGCCCCCGAGCACCGACAGAACACCGGGCGGCACGGCGAACAACCTGCCGGGGGGCACGGCGAACAACTTGCCGACCAACAGCGTGGACAACGGCACACCCAACGGCGGCCCGGAGGGCGGCGGGGGCGGCCGCGCACCGGTGAACAACCTGGACGGGGGCGGTCCGACGGGCACCGGCGGCCGCGACCTTTCCGGCGGTGGCAGCGCTCCCAACGGCGGCAGACTGCCTCATTCCGATAACTCGGGTAGTCGGAGGCCGGAGTATGCATCTCCCTACAGCCACGATCACGCGGAAGTGGAGACCTCTCGCGCAGTGGAACAGGGAGAGGTCCCGGAAACACCTACTGAGCGGAGAGAGAGTGCGCAAGCAGATGCATCTACCGTTAGTACGAGTAGAAGCAGCGAACCGCACCACTCCAGGCCTGCCCTGCTACCCGCGGACGGCCCTCTCACACTGAGGGACGTACGCAATACACGCCCCACACGTACACGATGGGAACGCGGAGAGGAGTTCCATCGCCAGATGTGGGGGGGCGGGTCGGAGCGGCACTATCCGGTCCCGGTGAGTAACGATGCCAACTATCCGGTAACAGCCCGTGGCGGACGGAAGGTAGACGTTCCTGTCGACATGCCTGACGGGCGTACAGTTGCAGTGGAAGTAAAAACATACGGCCCCTATCGGTCCATTACCCTCAAGGACGGAACTCGCCGGTCTATCCCCAACGAGGTACCGCTCAGCAAGCACATAAAGGAACAGATTCATAAGGACCTAGCCTTGAGGGAAATCGATCCCAGGTACGACCCCCGGTGGTCTTTCACACACGCAGGACCTTCCGACGAGCTTCGCGCTTACCTCAAAAAGGTCAAAATAATATTTCTTGAGTACGGGAAAACTCCCAAAAAAGATTAACATCACCAAGCCGTCATGCAATTGAAGCGAGGGCGCAACCCGTGAACGAAAACCAAGCATCGCTCGCAGCAGATATTTCCGAGTGGTCAGATGGAGCCCATGAGCGCGCCATCGGCATCGCGGAGATGTTCGGTGTAACAGCGGAGGAGTACACCGGGGAACCACTTTGCCTTCTTCCTGCGCTACAGAATTACGTAGACCGACTACCGCTCGAGGACTTCGAGCAGTCAGACTGGGTGACTCTACACACCGACTTGAGCGCTTACCTGGGGGATCTCATGATCCTTCGCCACGGTGCAAAATGGACCAAAGTTAATGATGCCACCTCTTCTCCCGGCTATCGATATCTAATTGAGGCGAGAGGTCTTGACGGAGATGTCCATCACATGGAGCCCTTCGATGTCGTTATGGAAGAATTTTCGCACCCACCTATCGAAATCGGGCGGATGATCGCAAACGCAGAGGCAGTATTGCACGCGACCGTGGATCCACAGGAGGGTGCAGTGGATTCGGATTAGATGCAGGATTCACCGCATTCCAATATGCGCATATCGACGGGGAGAAGTTGGGGCGATTTCTCCTAGAGGTTGTCCCGTAAATGATCTGAGGCATGCAGGCTGACCTGTTTGTTTGCCTGTTATCCGGTGAGGGTGAGGTTGTGCAGGCGGGTGATGCCGAGCATGGTGTGGTGGACGCCGTCGTCCTTGAGGCGGCAGTCGTGGAGGATCTTGCAGCTCTTCATGCGGGCGAAGGTGTGCTCGACGCGGGCTCGCACCTTGCGGTGGGAGGCGTTGTGCTCCTCCTTCCAGGCCGGTAGTTCCTCGTCCTTGTGCCGACGGTGGTGCGGGATGGTCAGCCCGGTGCCCCGGTAGCCGCCGTCGGCGATCCCGGTGGGGATGGTGCCGACGGCGGTCTTCGTGCCGGAGTCCTGCCAGGCCCGGCAGTCGTTGCGGTTGCCGGGCAGCGGCTTGCCGACGGCCACCACGAGGCGGGTGTCGGCGTCGATGACGACCTGGTGGTTGGTGGAGTGGAGGTAGTTCTTGCTGGAGGCGGCCACGGTCCGGTCGCGGGTGGGGACCAGCGTGCCGTCCACGATGAGCACGGCCTCCTTACGGAACCGCCGCCGGGGCTGGAGGGCGAGAGCCGGCCCGAGGTGGGCGACGATCCGGTCGGCCGCCGACTTCGAGACGCCGAACGGCGGGGCGAGTTGCCGCAGGGTGAGGTTGGTGCGCCAGTACGCGGCCACCAGCAGCACCCGGTCCTCCAACGGCAGCGACCACGGTCGGCCCTTGCGGACCGGATCGGCCCCCTCACGCCGCAGCGCGGTGATCAGCTTGTTGAACTGCCGAGGGCTCAGCCCGGTGAACGGGCCTATCCACGAGGGTTCCGACGCCGTGATCACACCAGCCACAGCAAGATCATCTCACCTCTGGCCAGCAGTTACGGGACAACCTCTATTGATCAGAAACTCATGGGGTTCTCGTCCAGGACGTAGCGGACATGCGGGCCGCCGAAGTAGCCGCGGACGATGTGCGGTTGTCGCTGGCGT
>NZ_JBVJCD010000041.1:0-57785 GCF_055588985.1 Streptomyces sp. NPDC041970 | reverse complement strand
GTAGCTCATCACAGCCCCTTTGGAAACCAGCTACCGCAGAGAACGGGGATGAAGCTGGAAATACCGTGACCGCCTCCCTCCTTGCCGGTGTCGGAGGGTTCCTCCCCCCGCCCCCGGGCCCCCCCCCCCACCGCGGAGAGCGCGAGCAGGGCGCCCGCGACGATCAGCAGGACGACGGGGAGGGAGAACCGGATGCGGCCGCCCTTGCCGCCGGCGGCCGGGGGGGCCGCGGGCGGCGGGGTGGAAGTCGCCGTGGCGCTCACGCCGACACCTCCTGCTGGTCGGAGTTACGTGCCTGGGCGGCGAGTTCCTCGCCGACCTTGCTCTGCTGACGCTTGAGGCCGTAGCGGCGGACGATCTCGTAGGCGATGACGACGCACAGGACGATGACGCCCTGGATGACGCCGACGATCTCCTTGTCGTACCCCTCGAACTCGAGCTTGCCGGTCCCGCGCTCCAGGAAGCCCCACAGCAGTGCGCCGAGCGCGATGCCGACGGGGTGGTTGCGGCCCAGGAGGGCGATGGCGATGCCGGTGAAGCCGATGCCGACCGGGAAGTCGCCGCTGTACTCGTAGCTGTCGTTGAGCAGCGTCGGCATCCCGATCAGCCCGGCCGTCGCGCCGGAGATGAGCATCGAGGTGACGACCATCCTCTTGACGTCGACGCCGCTGGCGTGCGCCGCCGAGCCGGACTGGCCGACGGTGCGCAGGTCGAAGCCGAAGCGGGTGCGGGAGAGGACGAACCAGTAGGCGATGCCCGCCACGACCGCGACCACGATGAAGCCCCAGACCGGGGTCGGCGTGGTCGGGATCTCGAAGAAGTGCGAGGACTCCGGGATCGGCTTGGTGGAGACCTTCGTACCGGCCTGGTCCAGGTGGCCGAGGCGGCCCTGCTGGAGCAGGTAGCCGATGATGGCCGTGGCGATGGCGTTCAGCATGATCGTCGAGACGACCTCGCTGACGCCTCGGGTCACCTTGAGCAGACCGGCGATGCCGGCCCACATGGCGCCGACGGTCATCGCCGTCAGGATGATCAGCGGGATCTGGAAGACGCCGGGCAGGGTCAGCGCGCCGCCGAGGGCCGCGGCGAAGAACGCCGCCAGGCGGTACTGGCCGTCGACCCCGATGTTGAACAGGTTCATCCGGAAGCCCACGGCCACCGCGAGACCCGCGAGGTAGTAGGTCGTGCCCTTGTTGAGGATGTAGACCTGGCTGTCCGACTTCAACCCGTAGTCGAACATGATGCCGAAGGCGCTGAACGGTTCCTTGCCGGTGGCGGCGAGCACGAGGGCGGTCACCAGGAAGGCGACCACGATCGCGAGCAGCGGGGCGGCGATGCCCAGGAGCAGCCGCTCCTTGTCGAACTTCTTCATCGGTCCTCTCCCCCGTGCCGGGGGTCGGTGGCGTCGGCGCCGGCGTCCGGTGCCGCGAGATGGCCCGAGGCCGCGCCCGTCATCGCCGAGCCCAGCTCTTCGGGGGTGATGGTCGCGGGGTCGGCGTCCGCGACCAGCCGGCCGCGGTACATGACGCGCAGGGTGTCGGACAGGCCGATCAGCTCGTCCAGGTCCGCCGAGATCAGCAGCACGGCGAGCCCGTCGCGGCGGGCCTCGCGGATCTGGTCCCAGATCTGCGCCTGCGCGCCGACGTCCACCCCGCGCGTGGGGTGGGCGGCGATCAGCAGCTTGGGCGCGTGGCTCATCTCGCGGCCGACGATCAGCTTCTGCTGGTTGCCGCCGGAGAGGGAGGCCGCGGTGACCTCGATGCCGGGGGTGCGGACGTCGTACTCGCGCACGATCCGCTCGGTGTCGGCGCGGGCCGCCTTCAGGTCGAGGAAGGCCCCCTTGCTGTTGGGCTTCTCGGTGACGTGCCCGAGGATGCGGTTCTCCCACAGGGGCGCGTCCAGCAGCAGGCCGTGGCGGTGGCGGTCCTCGGGGATGACGGCCATGCCGCCCTCGCGCCGCTTGCGGGTGGCCAGGCGCGTGATGTCGGCGCCGTCCAGCGTCAGGACGCCGTGGTCGAGATGGCGCATCCCCATGATGGAGTCGACCAGCTCGGACTGGCCGTTGCCCTCGACGCCCGCGATGCCGAGCACCTCGCCCTTGCGGATGGTGAAGGTGACGCCGTCGAGCACGACGCGCACCACGCCGTCGGGATCGGTGACCGTCAGCCTCATGTCCTCGACGGTCAGCATCGGGACGTCGGTGACGGTGGACTCGCGGGTCTCCGGCGAGGGCAGCTCGCTGCCGACCATCAGCTCGGCGAGCTGCTTGGCGGTGGTGTTCGCCGGGTCGGCGGCGCCCACCGTCGTACCGCGCCGGATGACCGTGATCTCGTCGGCGACGGACAGCACCTCGCCCAGCTTGTGCGAGATGAAGATGACGGTGAGGCCCTCGGCCTTCAGCTCGCGCAGGTTGTCGAAGAGCGCGTCGACCTCCTGCGGCACGAGCACGGCGGTCGGCTCGTCGAGGATCAGGATGCGGGCGCCGCGGTAGAGGACCTTGAGGATCTCCACGCGCTGCCGGTCGGCGACCCCGAGGTCCTCGACCATGGCGTCCGGGCGGACCCCGAGGCCGTACGCCTCGGAGATCTCCTCGACCTTGGCGCGGGCGCGGTCCCCGATCCCGTACAGCTTCTCGGAGCCGAGGACGACGTTCTCCAGGACCGTGAGGTAGTCGGCGAGCATGAAGTGCTGGTGCACCATGCCGATCCCGCGGTCGATCGCGTCGCCGGGGTTGCCGAACGAGACCTGCTCGCCGTCGATCGTGATCGTGCCCTCGTCCGGCTTCTGCATACCGTAGAGGATCTTCATCAGGGTGGACTTCCCGGCGCCGTTCTCGCCGATCAGGGCGTGCACGGTGCCGCGGGTCACGGTGATGTCGATGTCGTGGTTGGCCACGACTCCGGGGAATCGCTTGGTGATGCCGCGGAGCTCTACGGCATGGGGACTGCTGGACGCTTTGATGACGCACTCTCCTTGACAGGAGCGGAGGACGGGAGCGAGGACGGCGGCGGCGCCGCGATCGGGGCGGGGTGTGGCGGGTGTGGCAGGGGGGACTGGTGAAAAATACCCCGCCCGGATGAGCTACGCGCGTAGCGCCGGCGAACGGCCGACCGGCGTGCGGCGGGAGCGCGCACGGCCTCCGGGCGGCCCGGAGGCGGTGGGTACGTGCGTCGGGGCCCGGAGGCACGGCCGAAAGCCGCGCTCCCGGACCCCGATGGCGACGGGCCGGTCAGGTCGTGGTCTTGACCTTGATCGTGCCGTCGACGATCTTCTTCTTCGCCTCGTCGATCTTGGGCTGGATGTCGGCGAGGTGGTTGCCCGTGGTGGTCAGGCTGACGCCGTTCTCGGCCAGCGAGTACGTCTGGGTGCCGGTCACCGGCTTGCCCTTGTCGACCGAGGTGATGAGGTCGAAGACGCCGCTGTCGACATTCTTGACGACGGAGGTCAGGATCGTCTGGGAGTACTTCGCCAGGGCCGGGTCCTTGGCCTGGTCGGAGTCGACGCCGATGGACCAGGCGCCCTTCTTGCCGGCCACGGCCTCGATCGCGCCGGCGCCGGAGCCGCCCGCGGCGGCGAAGATCACGTCGGCGCCCTTGTCGAGCATCCCCTTGGCGGCGGCCTCGCCCTTGTCGGGGCTGCCGAAGCCGGACAGGTCCGAGCCGGTGGACAGGTACTGGATCTGCACCTTGGCCTTGGGGTCGGTGTCGATGACGCCCTGCTGGAAGCCCGCGGCGAACTTCTTGATCAGCGGGAGGTCGACGCCGCCGATGAAGCCGACCTGGCCGTCCTTGGACTTCAGCGCCGCCGCGACACCGGCGAGGTAGGAGCCCTGCTCCTCGGTGAAGACGATGGAGGCGACGTTCTTGGCGTCGGAGACCGAGTCGATCAGGCCGAAGGTGGTGTCCGGGTGCGACGCGGCCACCTTGGCGATCGCGGCCTGGTAGGCGAAGCCGACCCCGATGACCGGGTTGTAGCCGCCTTCGGCGAGGGAGGCCAGGCGCTGCTCGCGGTCGGCCGGCGTCTCGCCGCTCTTGGCGGTGAGCTCCTTGGTCTCGGCGCCGAGGTCGGCCTTGGCCTTGTCCAGGCCGCGGGCGGCGGAGTCGTTGAAGGAGTTGTCCCCCCGACCGCCGACGTCGTAGGCCATGCCGACCTTGAGCTTGCCGTCGGAGTCGCTGGACTCGGTGGACGACTCGCCGCACGACGTGGCGGTGAGGGCGAGGGCCGCGGCGACGGCGCACGCAGCGGTGATCTTGGATACCCGACGCACGAGGGGGGTCCCTTCAAACTGGCCGAAAGCGCCACTTCCGGCGCTGGTTTCGCGGCGATCGTAACGCGCGTAGATGTCAGTTAAGAGTGCCTACGGAAGCCGTTATCGGATCGTCGTGAACAGCAGGGCCCCCCGTGTGTCCACGGACGGCCCGCGAACACCGCGTCAACCCCCCGCTAACGCTTCCCCTCCAGCAGCGCCGCGGCGGTGAACAGCTCGACCCCCACGGTGATCGCCTCCTCGTCCACGTCGAAGTTCCCCCGGTGCAGGTCGAGGCCGCGGGTGTCGCCCGGAGTCCGGACGCCCAGGCGGGCCATGGCCCCCGGCACCTTCTCCAGGTACCAGGAGAAGTCCTCGCCGCCCAGGCTCTGCTCGGTGTCCTCGATGGCGTACGAACCCCGGCGCTCGGTCATGGCGGCGTCCAGCAGGCCGATCGACTCGGCCTCGTTCACCACCGGCGGCACGCCGCGCACGTAGTTGATCACGGTCTTGGCCCGGTGCATTCCGGCCACCTCGTCCACGGCGGCGTGCACCAGGTCGGGGGCCGCCCGCCAGGCCCCCAGGTCGAGGCAGCGCACGGTGCCGGACAGCTCCGCGTGCTGCGGGATGACGTTGGGCGCGTGCCCCGTCTCCAGCCGCCCCCAGGTCAGCGCGAGCCCGGAGCGGGCGTCGACGCGGCGGGCGAGCAGGGCGGGGACGTCCACGGCGATCCGGGCGGCGGCGGTGACCAGGTCGGTGGTCAGGTGCGGCCGGGCGGTGTGCCCGCCGGGGCCGTCGAGCGCGATCTCCAGCCGGTCGCAGGCCGAGGTGATGGCCCCGATCCGCAGTCCGATCCGCCCGACGTCCA
Source organism: Streptomyces sp. NPDC041970 (assembly GCF_055588985.1). Taxonomy (NCBI): domain Bacteria; kingdom Bacillati; phylum Actinomycetota; class Actinomycetes; order Kitasatosporales; family Streptomycetaceae; genus Streptomyces; species Streptomyces sp. NPDC041970. Next base: position 52,671 of record NZ_JBVJCD010000041.1, on the reverse strand, counting down.
CCTTCGGGTCGCAGTGCACCCCGATGATCCGCCCGACGCCGTCCAGCACCCCGGACCCGATCGCGTCGACCGCGCCGCCGGGGAGCACCTCCTCGGCGGGCTGGAAGATCAGCCGGACCGCGTTGGGCAGCAGCCCCTGCCGGTCCAGGTCGGCGAGGACCAGCCCGGCGCCGAGCACGGTGGTGGTGTGCACGTCGTGCCCGCAGGCGTGGGCCCGGTCGGGCACGGTGGACCGGTAGGGCACACCGGCCTTGGTGTCCGGGATCGGCAGCGCGTCGATGTCCGCGCGCAGCGCCAGCATGGGCGTGACGCCGTCCCACTCCCCCACGTCGCACATGAGCCCGGTCCCCACGGCGAGGACCCTGGGCCTCAGCCCGGCCTTCTCCAGCCGGTCCTTGATGGCCGCGGTCGTACGGAACTCCTGGTTGCCCAGCTCCGGGTGCATGTGGAGATCACGGCGGAAGGCGATCAGCTCGGCCCGGAGTCCGTCGGGAAGTCTGCCGGGCAGCGCACCTCCTCGGGGCTGGTCGGCCAGGTCGGGGAGGCGGGGGGCGCGGGACTTCACGTGGTTCACCTTCTGAAGGGTAGGCCTTAAGACCCCCCAACGGACCACGGATCAACAAAACTTCAGCCGCTCAGGGGAACGAAATCCGGGTGCGGACGTGTGGCGCGGGGTGGAGGTGGGTATACCTTGGCGCTTTTCGGACGGGAGCGGGGCAGGGCGGTCTTCCGCCGTCCGGAGCTCGTCCGCGGGGCTCCGGGCGGGGGCGAGCACCGTACGGCGGGGGGCGGCCCGTCGGGGCGTCCGCCGCCCGGTCCCGGTGACGTCGCAGGGCCGTCACGGCGTCCGGGCGTGTCCACGGGGACGGGGTGGCGGCGTCGGCCGTCCGGGCGCCCGCGGGAACGGAGTTGGCGGCGCCGGCCGTCCGGACGCCGGCGGATGCCGGGAGGAGTGGTGCCCTGGCCGGGCGCCACCGGAGGCCGGGATGGCCCGCGGCCGGGCTCGCACGGGCGGAGGCGCAAGGCCGGGCCCGCGGAGGGGGAGCGGGGGCGCCAGGCCGGGACCCGCCGGAGGCCGGCATGGCCCGCCGCCGGGGTCGCACAGGCGGAGGCGGGGGTGGCGTGTGGCCGGCCCCGCCTCCTGGGTGTGCGGGTGTCAGATGGCCACCGACGACAGCTTCTGCGCACCGCGCGCGGTCTCCGTGACCCCGCTCAGGAAGCCCTGGGCGCGGGGGGAGGCCGTGGCGCGCAGCCACTCCGGGTCGATGTCGCAGACCGCGACCCGGACGCCGGTGCCGGCCAGGGCGAGCGGGAGGGTGTGGACGACGGTGGAGGGGAAGCTCACGACCGTGCTGCCGATGGGGCCGCGGCGGGCGATGAGCTCCAGGGGGAGGTCCGGGCGGACGATCTCCAGGCCGGTGGCGGCTTCCAGGGCGTGGAGCTTCTCGGCGGACTCGCGGCGGTGGGCGAAGTAGCGGGTCGCCCCGTGGGCGCGGGTCAGGGTCATGACCGCGTCCTGGTACGGGACGGCGTCGACGACGCCCGTCTCGACCAGGGACGTGCCGACCAGGTCGGCCCCCGTGCCGATGCTCGGCGGGCCGAAGCGGGCGCGGGTCCAGGCGAAGGTGTTCGCGGTGACCGCGATGCCGGGCGGAGCCTCGACCGGCATCGCGGTGAACACCTCGACCATGTGCGTCGCCGACGGGGTGAAGCGGCGGCGGGCGGTGGCGGCCACCGGGGCCAGGACCAGCTCGCGCGGTCCGCTGCGGCCCCGGCGGTGCCAGCGCGTCAGCCGCTCGCCCCGGCCGAGTTGGGCGACGAACTCCATGGTGGCCGTGCCGTCGTCGACCACCGTCAGACGGTGGGCGCGGACCAGCGTCAGCAGAAGCTGGACGTAGCGCGAGAACGGGTCGCCGATGACGATGTGGTCCGCGCGCCTGACCAGGCCGGCCAGGGCGCGCAGGGCCTTCAGAGGCGCGCCGGACTCCCCGCGCGCCTCCTGCCAGCGGACGGTGATGCCCTCGTCGCGGGCCAGCTCCGCCATCCGGCGCAGTTGACCGCGCGACATCGGGTCGACCGGGGGGAGAACGACGACCGTGGTGTCGGACGGATCGTTTCCCCCCTGGGTGTGAACCCACTCCAGGACGTTCAGGAGCTGGACCGGGCTCTCGACGAAGGCGAGGTTCACCGGTCGGCGCTCAGACCGCGGCCGGCTCGGGGGCCGGAGCGTTCTCGGCGACGACGCCCGCGACGCGGCGGAGCTTCTTCATCGGGCCCAGCTCGGACTCGTAGACCTTCTTGACGCCGTCACCGAGCGACTGCTCGATGGTGCGGATGTCGCGGACCAGGCGGGCCAGGCCCTGCGGCTCGACCGAGGCGGCCTGGTCGGAGCCCCACATGGCGCGGTCCAGGGTGATGTGGCGCTCGACGAACGTGGCGCCGAGGGCGACGGCGGCCAGCGTGGTCTGCAGGCCCGTCTCGTGGCCGCTGTAGCCGATCGGGACGTTGGGGTACTCCTGCTGGAGGGTGTTGATGACCCGCAGGTTCAGCTCCTCGGCCTTCGCCGGGTACGTCGAGGTGGCGTGGCAGAGCAGGATGTTGTCGCTGCCGAGGACCTCGACCGCGTGGCGGATCTGCTTCGGGGTGGACATGCCGGTGGAGAGGATCACCGTGCGGCCGGTGGCGCGCAGGGCGCGCAGCAGCTCGTCGTCGGTGAGGGAGGCGGAGGCCACCTTGTGGGCGGGCACGTCGAACTTCTCGAGGAACGCGACGGCCTCGGTGTCCCACGGGGAGGCGAACCAGTCGATGCCGCGCTTGGCGCAGTGGTCGGCGATGGCCTGGTACTCGTCCTCGCCGAACTCGACGCGGTGGCGGTAGTCGATGTACGTCATCCGGCCCCAGGGGGTGTCGCGCTCGATGTCCCACTGGTCGCGCGGGGTGCAGATCTCCGGGGTGCGCTTCTGGAACTTGACGGCGTCGCAGCCCGCCTCGGCGGCCACGTCGATCAGCGCGAGGGCGTTGTCGAGGTCGCCGTTGTGGTTGATGCCGATCTCGCCCGTGATGTAGACGGGGTGGCCGGGGCCGGCGGTGCGGGTGCCGAAAGTGCGCTCGCGGGAGGTGCTCATGGTGGTGCTTCCTTACTTGGTGGGGACTGCGGGGACAGAGGGGTGCGTGGTCGTGAGGGTGGGGCCCAGGAGCCAGGCCGCGATCTCGCGGATGGCGCCGTAGCCGCCGGGGGTGGTCGTGACGGCGCGGGCGGCGGCGCGCACCGAGTCGTGGGCGCTGGCGACCGCCACGGGCCAGCCCGCGACCGCGAAGCAGGGCAGGTCGTTGACGTCGTTGCCGACGTAGAGGACCCGGTCGGGGGCGATGGAGTGCTCGTCGCACCAGCCCTTCAGCGCCTCGTCCTTGCGGTCGATGCCGTGCAGGACGGGGACCTGGAGCTTGCGGGCGCGGGCGGCGACGACCGGGTTCTGCTCGGTGGAGAGGATGAGCAGGGGCACGCCGGCCTTGCGCAGCGCCGCGATGCCGAGGCCGTCGCCCCGGTGCACGGACACGGTCTCACGGCCGTCGGAGTCGATCATGACCCGGTCGTCGGTCTGGGTGCCGTCGAAGTCCAGGACGACCGCGTCCACGTCCGCGAGGGTGGGCAGCGGCGAGGGGTCCAGGAGCGGGGCGAGCGCGCGGGCGCGGGCCAGGTCGTGCGGGTCGTCGATCTCCAGCACGCGGGCCGGGTCGGTGTGCACGAGGGCGGTGTGGCCGAAGAAGCGGTGGCGGTGGGTGCGGAAGCCCGCCGCGTCCATGGCGTACGCCGCGCCGGTCTCCAGGAGGTCCTGCGGACGGTCCTGGCGGCGGGGGCGCACGGCCTTGTCGTGGTTGACCCCGTACGTGCCCTCCTCGACCGCGTGCCCGTCGCGCCAGACGAAGCCGTGGAACGGGGCGACGGTGACGGCCGTGTCCGCGCCCTCGCGGGTCACCGCGCGGGCGACGCCGTCGATGTCCTCGCGGGAGACGAAGGGGCTGGTGCACTGGACGAGGAGGACCACGTCGACGGTCCGGGCGCGCTCGGCCTCGTAGACGTCCATGGCGTGCAGGACGGCCGCCTCGCTGGTGGCGGTGTCGCCCGCGATGGCGGCGGGGCGCTCCACGCAGTGCAGCCGGTGGGCCGCGCCGAGGTGGGCGGCGGCCGTGCGGGCGGCGTCGGCGATGGCCGCGTCGTCGGTGGTGACGACGACGTCGGTGACCTCGGGCGCGGCGATGGCGGCCCGCACCGCGCGCGCGACCAGGGGGATGCCGCCGACCTCGGCGAGGTTCTTGGCGGGCACGCCCTTCGATCCGCCGCGGGCGGGGATCACTGCGAGGACGGTCGGGGTCATGGAGGCTCCTGATGTGGTGGTCACAGATCGCCCATCCGGCGGATCACGGGGGCGACCCGCTGCACGCCGTGGCGGTAGGCGCCGCGTGCCGCGTTGCGTACGGTCTCCCGTACCGCGCCCCGCACCCGGCCGGTCTCCTGCGGTGCGGCGGCGCCCGGCAGGGGCGTGCCGTCCGGGGCGAGGTGGTGGCGGGCGAGGATGCCCGGAAGGTAGCCGGGCGCGGTGGCGGGGGTGTAGTAGGGGGCCAGGGGCGGGAGCCGGTCCTCGTCCAACAGGGCGGTGACCTTGGCCTGGGCGCTGTCGTAGGCCCGGCCGTAGGAACCGTCCGCGGCGACTCCCTGGCCGGCCAGCCACGCGCCGTCCGGGCGCGGCCGGTACCCGCCGTCGAGCCGGTCCCAGGAGGTGAGGAGGCCGGAGCCGATGAAGTGGTGGTTGCCCAGGGGCTCGCGGACTCCGAGATCGGTCAGGACGGCGGTCGGGATACGGCGGTGCAGGGACTCCAGGGCCGCGGTCGAGGAGACCGTGACCAGGAGGTCGGTGCGGTCGAGGACCTCACCCATATGACCGTACACCAGGCGGAAGTTGGGCGGCAGACCGCCCGGCATCCGCTGCGCGAGGCGCTGGTAGGGCAGCTCCTCGATGTGCGTGGTGTGCTCGCCGGGCTTGGAGCGCAGCTTGAGCAGCACCTCGCGGCGGGGGTGCAGCCGGGCGTGCTCGACGAGCCGGCGGAGCAGGTACGTGCGGTCGGCGCGCGAGGCCGGCACGGAGGGCTGGGCGGCGAACACGACGGTGTCGCGGCCCTCTTCGGGGCGGTAGGGCGCGCCGCCGAGGAACGGCAGCGCGGCCTCGGTGACGGCGGAGGCGTCGGCGCCCACGCCCTCGTACACCGCGCGGAAGCGCTCGGCGTCGTGGCGGGAGTTCGCGAGGACGACGTCGGCGCCGTGGCGCAGCAGGAGCCCGTCGGCGAGCTTCTCGTAGACGACGCCGACGTATCCGGTGACGACGACGGGGCGGCGCGGCAGGTCCAGGGCGGCGAGGCCGTGCAGCATGGCCTGGACGCCGCCGCCGACGAGGGCGAGGACGACGAGGTCGAACCCCTCGTCGCGCACGGCGTGCAGGAACTCGACGGCGGTGACCTCGCGGACCCGGTCGGCGTCGATCCCGACCTCGCCGACCTCGGCGAGCTGGCGGGGGGTGGGGGTGGCACGGCCGCGCAGCAGCAGTCCGCTGACCTCGACGGGGCGTGCGCCCGGTCCTCCCGCTCCCGAGGTCAGGCGGTGCGCGGTGAGCGCGCCCCACTTCCACCGGGTGTCGGAATCAGCGAGGACGGCGACCCGGAGCGCCGGGTGGGGCGAGACGGGGACTCCGGCCGGTTCGGCCGCATTGCTGGTACGTGGGGGCACGCCTTAAAAGCTAGGAACAAATTTCGATGTGTGGCCCAACGTAATGGCAACAATTGGTTAACAGAGAGCCGACTGTTGGAGAATCCTCGTCCACTTTGCGTCACATGTCCGTTAATGGGCGGTCGTTCACCTCTCCATCGCTGCCTGTTCACCCGTCAGAAGATGAACGGAGGGCTCGAGGGGAGGCTCGGGGCGCCGGGGCTTCCGGAGGGCCCGCGGAAGAACAGCAGGTGGTGCGGCACGACGGCGACGCGGACGGCGCGTCGGAGTGGTGCGGCGGGCGCGCGGCCCGGTCGGGGCCGCGCGGAGGGCGGCGACGGGCCCGGCGGGCAAGCCGCTTCACCGTAACGATATCTTCCGTTCACCTTAAATCCACTTGGCGGACAGGACGGAGGCCGCGATCACGCCTAGCGTGAGCGGGTGGTCAAGCTCTCCGTCATCGTGCCGTTCTTCAACGTACAGGCCTACGCCTCCGACACCCTGAGAAGTCTGCGGGCGAACGCCCGTGACGACTTCGAATTCCTCCTCGTCGACGACTGCTCGACCGACGGGACGGGGCTGCTGCTGGACCGGGCCGTGAACGAGGTCCCCGGAGCCGTGCTGCTGCGGCACGAGACCAACCGCGGTCTGGCGACCGCCCGGAACACCGGCCTCGACGCCGCGCGCGGCGAGTACATCGCGTTCCTGGACGGCGACGACTGGCTGGCCCCCGGCCACTACGAGCGGCTGGTGGCCCGGACCGAGGCGCTGGGCTGCGACTTCGTCCGCACCGACCACGTCCAGGTCAACGGCAGGACGCGCACGGTGCGGCGGGTCCCGCACGGCCTGCGCGACACGGTGGGCGACCCGCGGGACGCGATCCTGCCCGCCACCCGCACCACGTCGGTGGACTACGCGTTCGCCTGGGCGGGGCTCCACCACCGCCGCCTGCTCGACCGGGGGCTGCTGCACTTCACCGACGGGCTGCGCACGGCCGAGGACCGGCCGTGGATCTGGCGGCTGCACCGGGAGGCGGAGTCCTTCGCCGTCCTCGGGATGCTCGGCCACTTCTACCGGCGCGGGGTCGCCTCGTCGCTGACCCAGATCGGCGACGTGCGCCAACTCGACTTCCTCCGCGCCTACGACCAGATCATCGCGGACACCGCGGCCGACCGCGACGCGGAGACCCTGCTGCCCAAGGCCGTGCGCACCTACTGCGCCGTCCTCTCCCACCACCTCGGCACGGTCGACAAGTTCGAGCCGGCGGTGGCGCGGGAGCTGCGCTCGCGCGGCGCGGAGGCCCTGGGCCGCCTGCCGCGACCACTGTTGGACGAGGCGATCGACGCCATGGACGTACAGCGGGCGACCCGGCTGCGCAAGCTGCGCCGCCGCACCGTCGCCACGAAAGGGGCCTCGGCCGCATGACCACGCGCATCTTCCACGCCGCCACGCCCGCCGCGGCGGTCCTGCTCGCCGCGGCGGTCGACGCGGGGTGCTTCCCCGGTCCGGGCCGCCGGCTCCTGGTGCTGTCGGAGACCGGCCCGGTCCCCGAGGCCGTCCCGGACACGACGCGGACCCCCGGCTTCGAGCGGCTGCGCACCCGGTTCGACGAGGTGGTCTCGTGGAACGACGCGGTCTTCCCCTTCCACCCGAGCGGTTGGCAGCCGCGGGCCGACGACATCCCGCTGTGGGAGCGCCACTTCCGGCGCGCCTTCGGCGCCGGCGACGGGCGGGTGGAGCTGGTCCTGGACTCCCCGCACACCGGCCCCGCCCGGACCCTGGCCCAGGTCTTCCCCGGCGTTCCGATCGACGTGTACGCCGAGGGGGCGGCCGCCTACGGCCCGACCGGCGGCAAGATACCGCCGCTGACCGGCACCCGCGTACGGCGGCTGCTCCACCCGGACCTGGTCCCCGAGCTGCCGCCGCTGCTGCTGGGCGAGTTCGGGGCCGAGCCGCGGACCGTGCCGGCCGAGGCGGTCATGAAGGTCGTCGCCGAGCTGGCCGACGCCCCGCAGCCGTGGCCGGACGTCGAGGCGCCCGCGCTGCTGCTGGGGCAGGACCTCGCCGCCCGCGGGCTGCTCACGGCGGCCGAGGAGGACGGGCTGCGGCGGGAGATGGTGCGCGGCGCGGTGGCGCTCGGGCACACCCGGCTCGTGTTCGCGCACCCGTACGGGCCGGTGGAGAGCCCGGCGCCGCTGATCGTCGAGGCGGCCCGGCTGGGCGCCGAGCTGACCGTGCTGGACGCGGCGGTCCCGGTGGTGGCCGACGTCCTCCTGCACCGGCTGCGGCCCGCCCTGGTCGTCGGCTGCTCGTCGGCGGCGCTGCTCGGCGCGGAGCGGTTCCACGGGCTGTCCGCGGCGACCGCGGGCACGCGGCTGCTCCTGGAGCGCCTGACCCCGTACGAGAACGCCGAGCGGATACCCGTGACGGTCGCGGACGCCCTGCTGCCGGACGTGGCCGACGCCGACGCGGTCGCCGCCCGGACCCCGCGTACGGCGGGCGACCCGGCCGGCCTGCTGGCGGCCGTCGCGTTCGCGATGCAGCCCAGGGTCCGGCCCGATCTGCGGCCGGCCGCCGAACGCTACCTGGCGGAGCGGCTGGACGGCCACACCTGGCGCTACTTCAAGCGCCGCCGCCTGGCCTCGCTCGCCCTGCCCGGCGTGATGCCCGCCCGGCTGGCGTTCCTGCGCGGCAACCCCGCGCTGCGCCGGGTGGCGCGGCGGGCGCGGGCGCTGAAGAAGTCCGTACGCGGCTGAGCGGGCCGGTGGGGCGGCGCACGGCGGCCCCGGCCCTCCCCCCCCCCCCTACACGCCAGGTGCGCCGAGGGAGGTTAGCCCGCAGGGCACGCTTCTCCCGCGGGCGGTGTTCTACCGCCCCCCCCCCCCCCCCCCCCCCCCCCCCCCCCCCCACCGCCGAAAGGCCGGGCGTACCGCGGGAGTTCCGCGGTACGCCCGGCCTTTCGCGTGCTTGGGCCGACCTCGTGGCCGTACGGCTCGACTGCCGGCCGTGGGGCGGCCTTGCGGACGGGGGGGGGGGGGGGTGGGGGGGGGGGGGGGCGGCCCCCCCCCCCCCCCCCCAAAACCCCCCCCCCCCCCCCCCCCCCCCCCCCCCCCCCCCCCCCCCCCCTCCCCCCCCCGCCCCCCCCCCCCCCCCCCCCCCCCCCCCCCCCCCGCCGTCCGTCAGCCGAGGACCCGGCCCGCTCCCAGGCGGTTCCACAGCAGGGCCGCGCCGAAGGAGAGCGCCGTCGTGGCCGCCGTGACCCCGACGACGAGGGCGGCGGCGACCGGGGCGCTCAGGTCCGCCCGGACGAAGGCGTCCGTGAGCACGCCGAGGACCAGGACGTGCACCAGGTAGGCCCCGAACGACGCGTCGGCCAGCCGGGTCAGGCCGGGGCGCAGCCGCTCCGGGACCCGCAGCCCGTGCAGCGAGAGCAGGACGCCGAGGCTGAACAGGGCGACCAGGACGTGCGCGTACGGGATGGCGTAGTGGACCTCGTGCTGGTACGCGACCACCCCGGCCAGGCCGGCCGCCGCGAGCAGCAGCCACGGCAGCCGCCGCCGGCCGAACGTGCCCGCCGGTGCGGCGATCAGCAGCGCGCCGAGCACCGCGTAGATGAGCTGGTACGGGCCGAACGCCCAGCCGAACCGGGGCAGTTCGCGTCCGGTCGCCTCGGCCAGGTCGCCGAAGAGCGAGGGGGCGGCCGCCAGCACCAGCAGGACCGCGCCCAGGCCCCAGGGCCGCTTGCCCGCCCGGACCAGCACCACGAAGGCCAGGACCATGATCACGGGCAGGTACGCGTACAGGTACCAGAGGTGGTACGCGGGGCGGACGGACGCGAACACGGCGTCCAGGGCCAGTTCGCGCGTCGGGTCGTCGTTGGTGCCGCGCAGGCGGCCCCAGGCGAGGTAGATCGCCGTCCAGGCGGCGAGCGGCACCACGATGCGCACGACGCGCTGCCGCATCCGCGCCCCGTCCTTGGGCGGGGCCCCGACGAGGACCACCCAGCCGGCGATCGCGAAGAAGAGCGGCACCGCGAAACGGCCCGCCGAGTCGGCGGTGAGACCGGCCCAGTAGGTGCCGGGCCCCTGCGACGCCGTGCGGCCCACGGTGTTCACGAACGCGGAGCCGGTGTGGCAGACGATCACGCCGACCGAGCAGAGCAGCCGGATCAGGTCGATGTCGTAGCGGTGCTCGCGCACGGGAGCGGCCGCCGCCGTCACCGGCTTCGGGGACTCGGCGGCCGCGGCGGGGGCGGAAGGTGTGGTCGACATGGTCCTCAGGGGGTGGACGGGGTACGGGTGGTCACGGAGCGACGGCTCTCACGCCGGGCCGGAGCGCGGCGCGGCGGCCTCTCCCGCACCAACCCGGTCGCGGGGTCCGGCCGCCGTCGAGGGTCCGGCCGCCCCGCGCGGCGGCCGGGGTTCCGCCGGAGCGCGAGGGGCCGTGCGTACGGCCCCGGCCGCTCCGCCCCCGTCAGAGGCCCAGGGTGCTGCGGGTGCGCCGCACGGTGCGCCGCAGCCGGACCGCCGCCCCCCGAGGGCCGCCGCCGGGGAGGGTGAGGCTCTGGAGGCGTCGGCGCTTGAAGTAGTACTGGGTCGTGCTGTCGAGCCGCTCCCGCAGCCATTCCTCGGCGTCGGGGCGCAGTTGGGGGTGGAGTTTGGCCTGCATACAGTAGCCGACCGTCCGCACCAGCGGGCCGAGGGTGTCGGGCGCGGTGCGCGGCAGCGGGGGGACCGCTCCGCCGGTGTGCTCGTCCAGGTCGGGCAGGAGGTGGTCGGTGATGGTCAGCGGGATGCGGTTGCTGTTCTCGTACGGGGTGATGCGGTCCAGCACCAGCCGGGTGCCGACGCGCGCCACGGGGATGCCGTAGTAGGCGGCGGCGGTGAACAGCGCGGTGGAGAAGCAGCCGACGACGAGGGTGGGGGCGCACCGCTCGTAGAGCGTCTCGGCGAGCAGCGGGCCGTCCAGCTTGGTCAGCCGTACGCCGGCCTCGGCGGCGGCCTCGTCCAGGGCGCGGGAGTAGTCGGCCGGGGCGGTGGGGTGCGGCTTGAAGAGGATGGAGGTGTGCCCGGCGCGGGCGGCCCCGCGCAACATCCGTACGTGCAGGTCCTCCTCCTCCTCGACGGTCAGGATGTTGAGCGCGGCGAGGTACTGGCCCAGCAGCATCGCGGTGGGCGCCGCCGCCTCGGCCGCCGCGAGCCGGCGGTCGCCCTCGGCGGCGGTGGCGATCTCGGACAGGACGGCGCGGAAGGCGTCGTCCGGGACGAGCTCGGGTTCGACGCCCGTCTCGGCGAGCAGGAGCGGGCGCAACCCGGTCACCAGGTCGAGGTGGAGGACCCGGCGGATGCGGCAGGCGATGGACTGGGGCAGCCGGTTGCGGGTGGGGCCGTAGGACATCAGGCCGTCCGCGTACACGTGCACGGCGCTCTCGGAGAAGATCGCGGCCAGCGCGCGGGCCGGGTTGACCTGTATCGACTCCACGGCGAGGTCGATGGGGCCGTCCGGGTCGATGCCCCAGGCCAGGCGGAACGCCCGCTGCCACAGGACGGTCTCCTCCGAGCGCGGGCCCCAGCCGCTGGGGTGGTGCGGGCTGATCGCCTCGTTCCAGTCGACGACGGCGTCGAACCGCGCGGCGAGGGTGCCGTATCCGCGCATCTCCTCCATCCGCAGGGCCGTCTCGGGGACGGCCGCGTTGTTGGAGACGAGCAGGATGCGGTGGTGGTCCCGCGCCCGGCCGAACTGGCCCGCGTCGAGCGCGGCGGCGAGGGTGGCCACGCCGTACAGGGTGGAGACCTGGAAGATCTGGGTGCGCACGGGCATGGGTCAGGCGGCCTTCTGCTTGGCGCGCAGACGGCTGAGCAGCGTGCCGCGCTTTTCGTCGATCATCGTCAGGGTGCGGTCGAGCACGTCTTGCGGCATCCGGTGCAGCGCGGCGGTGGACTCGCCGCGCAGCCGCCGGGCGGTGGCGGGCTCGTAGTCGTCGGCCTTGCCGTTGTGGAAGGCGATCATCGCGCAGTAGGTGCGGACGGCCTTCGGAAGCAGCACGTCGGCGTCCCGGTCCGCCCGCAACTGGTCGAGCAGCGCGTCGTAGGCCGGGAAGAAGTCGAGCTGCCGGGCGTCCTTGATCTGGGTGAGGGAGGTGGTGACCCCGCGCCGGTAGAAGATGCCGTACAGCCCGAGGGAGGCGTAGGTGCGGGCGCGCAGGTGCAACTGCCATATCCACAGCCGGTCCTCGGCGGTGCGCAGCTCGGTGGCGAAGCGCTGGGCGCCGTCCTCGAACAGCCGCCGGTGGTAGATCCCGGCCCAGACGAACGGGTAGTCGACCATGGTCTCCCGCTCGGGCGTGCCGATCCCCTCGCGGGGGTCGAGCAGGGCGTCGCGGAGCGGGGCGGGGGCGCGCCGCACGACGCGGTTGGTCCCGGTGGACTGGACGTGGTCGGTGCGGGCGAAGTCGCAGTCGAGGTCCTGGGCGGCGCGCAGGAGCCGGTCCAGGTGGCCGGGGGCGTACCAGTCGTCGCCGTCGAGGAAGGTGATGTAGTCGCCGCGGGCCGCGTCGATGCCGCTGTTGCGTGCGGCGGCGATGCCCACGTTCGTGGCGTGCCTGATCACCTCGGCGCCCGGAAGCCGGTCGGCCCAGTGGTCGATGATGTCCTGCGTGCCATCGGTGGAGGCGTCATCGACCAGCAGGAACTCGACGTCCGGGTCCGCGTTGCGGGCCAGGCTGCTCAACGTGGTCGGGGCGTAGGCCGCGACGTTGTGGAGCGGTACGACGACGGACAGTTTCGGCACGCGTGCCCTCACCTTCGATCATGGTCCCGACAACGTAATGATGCGGTGAAAGGAGGGGATGAAGCCAGTCCCGACGGTGGATGAACTCTGCGCGACCGCAGGGTGGCCGGGTCCGCGTCCACGCGCACGCTTGACCTCCAGCGAGATTGAGGTTCTACGTTCGCCGGCATGGACTACTCACACGACGACGCGGGACTCGCACGCCAGCCGATCGGCTACTGGAGCGGAGCCGCGCACCAGGCGACGGTCACGCACATCCGGGCGGCGCTGGCCGAACACGGACTCTCCCAGCCCCCTTGGTGGGTGCTCAACCAACTGCACGACGCGGACGAAGAGGGGCGTGCGCGCGGGGAGTTGGCCGCTGTGCTCAGCGGTTACCTCGACACCGGGGAGGACGGCGTGGCGCGGGCCGTCGACGAAGTCCTCGCCCGCGCCCTGGCCACCGAGGGCGCCGACGGACGGCTGCGGCTGACCCCGCAGGGCCGCGCACTGCGGGAGAGGGCCATGGTCGGCGTCACACGGGCCGGCGCCGAAATCCACGAGGGCATCCCCGAGGCGGAGTTCGTCGCCGCGCTCAAGGTGCTCCAGCGGATGATCCACAACGTGGGGGCGACGGCCTGGCACCAGTGACGATCCTCACACCCCGCCACGCCTCCTAGACGCCGCTGAGCGAGAGTTTCGCGGCGAACCCGAGGAACAGCACGCCCGCCGCCGAGGTGGCTCCGGCGGAGAGCCGCTTGCGGCGGCGGAAGGCGGCGGCCAGGCGGGTGCCGCCGAAGATCAGCACGGACAGGTACAGGAAGCTGGCGAGCTGGAGCAGCGCGCCCAGCACGAGGAACGACAGGGCCGGGTAGGCGTACGCGGGGTCGACGAACTGCACGAAGAAGGAGATCAGGAAGAGGATCGCCTTCGGGTTGACCAGGCTGACCGCCAGCGCCCGGCGGTAGGGCCGCTCCGCGGGGGCGGAGGTCGCGGGGGCGGGGCCGGGGGTCGCGGGGGCCGCCGGGTCCGCCTCGACCAGTTCGGCCGTACGCCGGTGGCGCTCGCGCCACAGACCGGCCGCCTCCCGCAGCATCCCGACGGCCATCCAGGTCAGGTAGGCCGCGCCCGCGTACTTGACGACGGCGAAGAGCAGGGGCGTGGTCCGGAGCAGGGAGGCCGCCCCGAGCGCGGAGAGCGTCATCAGGACGGCGTCCCCGGTCCACACCCCGGCGGCGGCCCGGTAGCCGGTGCGCACACCGCGCCGGGCGGCGACGGAGAGCACGTACAAGGAGTTCGGCCCCGGCAGGAGGACGATCACCGCCAGGCCGGCGAGGTAGGTCGAGAGGTCGGTGACACCCAGCATGGGCGGAGTCTCGCACGCCCGCGCCATGTCCCGCACGCCTGTTCGGGGTGCCGCCGTCGCGGGGTGGAGGGGAGACGGAGGTACGACGGGGAGTGCGGCAGGGCGCGTAGGGCTGGGGGTGCGGGACCGGGCGCGGCGGGGGTCGTACGGAGGCGGGGCGCGGCGGGGGCACGGCAGGCGCACGGGGACGGGGCGCGGCGGGCGCACGGGGGTGCGGCGGCGGCACGGGCAGAGGTCGGGGACCGGGGTGGCGGGGGCACGGCAGGCGTGCGGGGACGGGGCGCGGCGGGCGCACGGGCAGAGGCGCGGCGGATGCGTACGCCGGGGAGGGCCGGCGGCGCGGCAGGCGCACGGGGCGGCGGCACGAGGGCGCCTCCCCGCCCGTAGGGGCCCGGCGCGCGGCCGGGAGGGTTCGTCGCGGCGGCAGCGGCAACACGGTCAGCGGGACCGGAGCGCAACACGGTCAGCGGGACCGGAGCGGCAACGGTCGGAGGAACGGCGGACGGTATCGGCCGCCGAAGGCGCGTACGAACCGGGGAGGGCTGGACGCGGGCTCCCGTCGCGGCGGAGGATTCACCCATCGGGCCGGGCGGGAACGCATCACCGGAGGCGCCGAACCAGCAGGACAGTCAAGGGGGTTCGAGCATGGCGGACACGAACAGCGGTGGCGGCGGCCGGAGCACGCGGGACGCGGCGGTCTCCTCACCGACCGGAGGCGCGCGGGCCGGAGGGCGGGTCGCCGCCGTCTCCGTACTCGCGCTGGCCGCTCTCGCGACGGGCTGCCAACCCGGCTCCGTCGAGGGGGCGTCCAACGCGCCCCCGCCGGTGCGGGCGTCGCGGACCGCCGAGCCGACCGCGACCCCCTCCCCCGTACCCCCCGCCGCCGTCGAGCCCCCGCCGAGCACCGCGCCGCCCACGCGTTCGCCGGCCCCGGCCCCGGAGCCGGACCCCACGACCGCGCGGCCCGTCCCGGCGCAGAGCACCGCGCCGGCTCCGCGCGTTCTGATGCGTACCGGTTCCTCGGGCGACCAGGTGCGCGAACTCCAGGCCCGACTGCGCCAGATCGGCCACTTCGGACGCACCCCCACCGGCTACTACGGCTCCGTCACCGCCGACGCCGTACGGTCCTTCCAGACCAAGCGGCAGGTGGCGGTCACGGGCAGCACCGACGCCGACACCTGGCAGAGGCTGCTCGCCATGACCCGCGAGCCGACCGCCGCCGAGCTGGACCCGCCGACCGAACGGCCGATGGACGCACCGGACGCGCGCTGTCTGGAGGGCCGGGTCATGTGCGTCAGCAAGAAGAGCCGGACCCTGGCGTGGATGATCGACGGCAAGGTGGTCTCGTCGATGGACGTGCGCTTCGGCTCGGAGTACACGCCCACCCGCGAGGGCGTCTTCAAGGTCTTCTGGAAGTCCCGCGACCACGTCTCGACGCTCTACGACACCCCGATGCCGTACGCCCTGTTCTTCAGCGGCGGCCAGGCCGTGCACTACTCGGCGGACTTCGCGGCCAACGGTTACGGCGGCGCCTCGCACGGCTGCGTCAACGTCCGGGACAAGAAGAAGATCGCGGCCCTGTTCGACCAGGTGAAGAACGGCGACAAGGTCGTCGTCTCCTGGTGACGCCGAGCGGCCGGCGCCCGGCGGGGCGCGGCCGGTGGCCGAAAAGGGCCGGCCTGGGAGCCGGGAAGGGGCGCGGGCGGGATCGGGGGAACCTGTCCCGCCCGCGCCGGCGCGCCGAGCCGAAAGGACCGGGGGGAACCCGGCTCGTCGCGCGGCCGATGACCAGTCGGCTCACTCCGTACTGCGCTCGACGGCGAAAAAACGTCACACCTGCGTCGGCGACCGCAACGGACACGCAGGTCAGCCGGTGGGAGCCGGGCGAAGAATCGTCACACCCGAGCCGACGACGACCGTGACGCGGACCCAGGTCAGCCGGTGGAGGCAGGGCGATGGAACGTCACACCTGAACCGGCGACCGTAGCGGAAGCGCGCATCAGCCGGCGGGGACGAGACGAAGGAACGTCTCATCCGAGCCCACGACGCCCCTGAGGAAAGACCGAGGTCAGCCGGCGGTGGCGGGGACGGCCGCGGACCTCTTCGAGGGCGGGACGGCCCCGGAGCCCCCGCCGTGCGCCGGGTTCGCGCCGGAGCCTCCGCCGTGCGCCGGGTTCGCGCCGGAGCCCGGCGCGGGCCGGGGGGAGGCGGACGGCGGCGCGCCGTCCCCGCCGTCGGTCCGGCCGTGCTCGGGACCGCCCCGGCCGGCGTCGTCGCTCTTGCCCTTGCCGCTCTCGCCCCCGCCGCCCCCCTTGCCGTCGTTCCCCTCCTCCGTCCCGCCGTCCTCGCCCAGCACCCGGTCGCAGAAGCGCCCCAGGTTCCCTTCGCCCTTGGCCTGTGCGGCCAACTGCCGGCGGTCCTGCTCGTCCAGGGAGCCCTGGCGGAGGGCCCTGCAGTCCTTGGCGGCCTTCGTGTACCCGTTCTTCGGGGCGTCGCCGTCCGGGCCGCCGGGGCGGCCTTCGTCGCGGCGGGCCCCCGCGGCGGCCTCCTCGCGGTCGGACTCGTCCGGCCGGTCCGCGTCGCCGGGGCGGTCCCCGCCGGACTCGGGGCCGGCGCCGCCGGTCTCGGGGTGGTCGGCGCCGGGCCCGGCGGACTGGCGCCGCGCGGCAGGCGAGGACCCCTTCGCCCCCTTGGGCGCGGAGGGGTCGGCCGGGGGCGGGTCCGCGTCCGGCGGCCCGGACGCCGGCGGCTCGGGGGTCGGCGCGGCCGATACGGAGACGGCGGGCGCGGGCGAACCGTGGTGGCCGAAGGGCCCGTCGAACATCCCCGTACCGGCGGCGACCGCCACGCCGCCGAGCGCGCAGCCCGCGAGCGACACGACCAGACCGAGGCGGACCGGGCGGTTCCATCGCGGACGGCGGGATGCGGCGTCGGGAGCCGTACCGCGCGGAACGGAACGCAGGGGCCCGGCGGCGGCTCGACGGGTGCGCAGCTCCGCACCGCCGCCGTGGGCGGCCTGCCGGAACGCGGTCAGCACCGCCTCCTCGCCGGGGAGGGCTCCGCCGGCCGGCCGCCGCGCGTCGCGGGCGGCGCCGAGCGCCGCGGAGAGCCGGAAGGCGTCGTCGCGCGCCCGGCGGCCGACGGGGACGACCGGTTCGCCGCGGAGCATCCTCTCCGCGGCGTCCTCGTCCAGCCACTCGTCGTGCTCGTCGGCCATCACATGTCCTTCTGCGTCCAGGCCCGCGAATGCGTCACACCGGGGGCGGCCCCGGCGGCCGCCGGACCGCCCCGGCCGATGCGCGGCGCGGACACCCCGCCGAGCCCCGTACCGCCGCCCACCGTCGCGTCCGCGATGCGCCCGGCATCCCCGACCGGTTCGGGACCGCTGCCCGGCCTGGGCGAGGGGTGCTCCGCGCCCAGGAGTTCGGCCAGCCGCTTGAGGCCGCGGTGGGCGGCGGTGCGTACGGCGCCGGGGCGCTTGCCCAACGTCAGCGCCGCGCTCTTCGCGTCCAGCCCGACGACCACCCGCAGCACGACGGCCTCCGCCTGGTCCTGCGGCAGTTGGGCGATGAGGGACATGGTCCGGTCGGTGTCCAGCGCCTCGATGGCGTCCCCCGCGGTGTCGGACGCGGCGGCCCGGCCGGTCAGTTCACTCTCGTCACCGCCGATCGCCGGACGGCGGCTGCGCATCCGCAGGTGATCGAGCGCCCGGTTGCGCGCGATCCGGGCCGCCCACCCCCGGAACCGGTCGGCGTCGCCGCTGAACCGGTCGAGGTCCCGCGCTATCTGCAACCACGCCTCGGAGGCCACGTCCTCGGCGTCCGGCTCCCCCACCAGCGTCCGTAAATACCCCAACAGCCTCGGCTGCACCGCGCGGTACACAGAACGGAAGGCATCCTCGTCCCCGCCCTGCGCCGCGAGCACCGCGGCGGTCAGCTCCGCGTCGTCCCCCAGCACTCCCCAACCCGCCCCGCCGTGCTCGACAGCGGCTGGTCACCACTGTCCGCGCCACTCTGCGCGAAGCAGCACGCTACGTGCTCGGCGGGGCCGCGTCCATGACTTGTACAAGGCGCAACGACCCGGTTCCGGGCGGCGGTGTGACAGAAAACGCGGGCGCGGCGCTGAGTGGAGTACGGGGTCGTGCTGCGACCCCGTGGAAGACGGCCGGGGCCTCTCCTGTGGGGGGTGGCGGCCCCGGTCGTCGCTCCACCTCGCCCCCCTCCGACCAGCCACTCCGCGGGCCGCCTGACCCTTGGGCCCGACCATCGGCGCGACCCGGCCCGGCGGGCCCCTCGGCCGTCCCGGACCGGGCCGATGCGCCGCGCCGTTCCTCTCTCGGGACTCCGCCCCGCTTCCGGCCCGCCGCGCTGCGTGCCGTCGGGCAGCTCGGCGCGCGGCACGGGACATCGACGGGGGTCCGATGGCGGGGCCCTCTCCACGGGAACCGACCCGGCGGTCAGGAGTGGTGGCGGGCGGCGAGGATCACGATGCCCTTGCCCGTGACGCGCTTCCCGCGCGGGCGGCCGCCGCGTGGAAGACCCCCGCCCGGCCCCGCACGGACGGTCCCCGCCGGGCCGGCCCCCTGGGGAAGCGGAGCTTCCGGACGACGGCCCAGGCGCTCCCCCGATCTCCGGCCAAACGGGCATAGGCGGGCAGAACGATGCCACTATTTCCAGCCAGGTCTAAACCACTGCCCCATCGCGCACCCATGCGCCACAGACCGAAAGATCTTCACAAGCGAGGCACATTTTCGACGGAATCTTCGCTTCCGCACTCGCCCCCGTGCTGCCGCGGCTCGCGACCCGTGTCGGTGGCACCCCTATGACCTGTACGGATGTGTCCGTATGACAGCCAACCAAAAACGTCCTCCTTATGCGGCCGTCAGGGCCCGTGTAGACATGGCCGAGGCGGCCCCGAACATCCTGGGAGGCCGCCTCAGCCATGTTCTGGAGGTATTTTCGCCATGTCCAGACCCACCCGCCGCCAGGCCCTCGGGGCCGCCACCGGTGTAGCCGCGAGCGTTGCGCTCGTCGGCATGGCCTCCACGTCCACGGGCGCCGTGTCGGCCGCGCCCAGGGCCAAGGCCCCCGCGCCGGACGCCGCCGCGGGGCCCGCGCCCTTCGACGAGGTCTACCAGGGGCGCCGCATCCAGGGCCTGCCCGTCGAGGCCCAGGCCCACGCCCACGGCCACGCGCACGCCGGGCACGGCGCCGGTTACCGCGTACTGATCGACGGCCGCGAACTCCACGTGATGCAGCACGGGAAGAGCGGCTGGAGCAGCGCGATCAACCACTACGAGAGGTTCGCGACCCCGCTCGACGCCGCTCGCACCGCGGTCATCTCCCTCAAGGGCGCCTTCGTCGTCCCCTTCGACCCCACCGCCTGAGCCGGGAGCAGCGACCATGACCGTACGCAAGAACCAGGCGAACCTCACGACCGCCGAGAAGAAGGCCTTCGTCGACGCCGTACTGGCGCTGAAGCGCAAGGGCGTGTACGACGAGTTCGTCTCCACCCACCGCACGCGGTTCGCGCTGGACATGAACACCGGCAGATACGTGGGCCACTTCGGCCCGTCGTTCCTGCCCTGGCACCGCAAGTACCTCATCGACTTCGAGCACCACCTCCAGCAGATCGACCCCTCGGTGTCGATCCCCTACTGGGACTGGACCGTCGACAACACCGTCGCCTCGTCCCTCTGGGCGCCGGACTTCCTCGGCGGCACCGGCCGCCCGCTGGACGACCAGGTGATGGACGGCCCCTTCGCGTTCTCCACCGGCAACTGGAAGATCAACATCCAGGCCGACAGCCGCGAGTTCCTCGCCCGCAACCTCGGCCACCGCGTTCCCACGCTGCCGCCGAAGTCCGAGCTCGACGCCGCCCTCGCCATCCCCACCTACGACTCCGCCCCGTTCCGCGACGGCTCGGCCGGTTTCCGCGCCACGCTGGAGGGCTCGGCGGGGTACCTGAGTATGCACAACCGCGTGCACACCTGGGTCTGGGGCCAGATGGAGTCCAGCGTCTCCCCGAACGACCCGGTCTTCTGGCTGCACCACGCGTTCGTCGACAAGGTCTGGGCCGACTGGCAGGCGCTCCACCCGACCAGCGCCAAGTACCTCCCGGACGGGGGCACCACGGACGTGATCGACCTGAACGAGACCATGCCGCCCTTCCCCGCGACCACCCCGCAGGACATGCTGGACCACACCCCGTTCTACACCTACGCCTGATCGTTCGGCGGAAACGATGCGCCGCCCCCGCCGTCTCCGGACGGCGGGGGCGGCGGCTTGGGCCGGGCCTGTCGGCGGCGTTCAGCCCGCGCTGCCCGTCCGCTTCGCCAGCTCCTGGAACCGCGGCCAGCTCAGCGCGGGCTTCCTCGGGTCCCAGAGCTTCTGCGAGGTGGCGACCAGCGGCATCCTGATGCCGTCGGCGACCTGCTGGGCGGTCTGCGCGTTCGGCAGGTCGCCCCAGACGGCGAACCGGCCGCCGAGGATCTGCCCGGAGTAGCGCTCCGCGACCGGTTCGGTGCCGCGCAGGACCAGCGGGGTCCACTGCTCGTAGATCCGCTTCCCGGTCGGGTAGACGAACTGGTTGGGCTCGCCGAGCACGTAGTAGAGGAACTCGTCGTTGAGGTTGAGGACCTGGTAGCCCGCGGCGAGGTACTCCTGCGGCGGGCGGGCGCCGATCTCCTTGCCGGTCCAGTACTCGATCTCGATGTCCTCGTCGCCCTTCACCCCGGTGCCCCGGAACAGCCCGTCGTTCCAGGCCTTGGCGGTCCGGCCCTTCGGGACGACGACGGCCGCGCGGTCGTTCAGCCAGCCCGTGGCCAGGTCCTCGATGGTCGCGCCGGAGCCGTGCTCCTTCTCGGCGGCCCGCTGGAGCTGGGGGTAGGAGGCGGCGGGGTCCCGTACGGTCAGCGCCTGGTACTCGTCCGCGCCGAGGTGCCAGTACTTCCCCGGAAACAGCTCGGTGTACTCGTCGAGCAGCTCGTCGATCAGCTTGGCCGCGCCCGGCTTCGAGATGTCGATGGACCCGCGCGAGGCCGTCCCGGCGGTGTTGCGGAGCTGGAGGTCGGGGTGGGCGCGCAGCACCGCGCCGAGGTGTCCGGGCGAGTCGATCTCGGGGACGATCTCGATGTGGCGGGCGGCGGCGAGGCCGACGATGCGGCGGACCTCGTCCTGGGTGAGCGCTTCGTCGGAGACGACCTCGGGGTGGCTCTTCGACTCGATCCGGAAGGCCTGGTCGTCGGAGAAGTGCAGGCCGAGCTGGTTGAGCTTGAGGTCGCCCATCTCGCGTATCCGGTCCTCGATCCACTCCGCGCTGTAGTGCTTGCGCGCGATGTCGAGGTTGAGGCCGCGCTGCGGGCGGTCCGGCCGGTCGTTGACGACGCCCTCGGGGACGGTCCCGTCGGCCTTCAGCGACTGCTTCAGGGTCCGGGTGCCGTAGAAGACGCCCGACTCGTCGGGTCCGGTGATCTTCACCGTCCGGTCGCGCACGGTGAGCGTGTACGACTCGGTGGGGCCCGCGTCCTTGTCGCCGAGCGCCAGCTCGACGTCTCCGGCGCGGGCCGGCTCGGCGCCCCGGTAGCGGATCTTCAGCTCCTGGGCGAGCAGCCGCGCCTCGTCGGCGAGGACCTGGCTCTTGCGTCCGATGACGACGGCGCTGTCCTCGATGGGCCGCCAGCCGGGCCCGCGGGCGGCGGTGTGCTCGCGCACCGCGGGGATCACGCTCGGGGTGCTGGACAGCGGGTGGTCGCGGGAGGGCGAGGGGGCGGCGGACGTGCCGCGGGGCGAGGCGGCGTCCCCGGACGGCCCGCCGTCGGAGCCCTCGGGCCAGACGACGACGGTGAGGACGACGGCGGCCGCGACGGTGACCGCCGCGCCGGTGACGAGGGCACCACGTGTGGGCGTCATCGGTCAGATTCCTCCGTTGAGGGGCCAAGGGCAGGTGAAACGAGTGAATAGGCTGAAAGATTGGCATTTTTGCCGACACTTCGCCCATCGGGGGCGAGGGCAGGTCGACCGGTACCCCGGCCTCCGCAGGTCAGACGTCCATCACACGTTCCGAAACTCTTCCGTTCGAGTGGTTTTCCGCGATCCGTCGGACGGCCGTCGACCGCTCTCGCTACCGTGGTGGTGCGGTCGCCCCTCCCGGCCCGCCCCTTTCTGTCCATTTCCGTCCTCTTCCGTGCAACCTCGTTGCGCTCCGGACCCTCTTCCAGGTCACAGAAGTCGTTGATGCGAGGAGTCCACGCTGTCCAGGTCCAGCGAGCCCCCCGCCGGCCTGCCGACCCCCTCGGCCCGCCCGGCCGCGCGGGCCGCCCTGCCCGTCCAGCTCCGCCCGGCCGACGCGGTCGGCCCGGAGCGGCTGCCCGCCGACGCACCGGCCCATGATCACGCAGTCGGACTCGCCCGGCTCAACGGCCTTCCCTTCCTCGTCGCCGAGGCGGCCTTCCTGGAGTGCTGCGGCAGCCGCCGCTGGGCCCACCGGTTGGCCGCCCACCGCCCCTACCCCGATCTCGACGCCCTATGGGCCGCCTCCGACGAGGCGGGGTACGACCTGGCGCCCGGCGACATCGCGGAGGCGCTGGCCGTGGAGCCGGCCCCCTGCCTGCACCACGCGGCGCCCCGCGCCGCGCATCTGGCCCTCCGGGCGGCACACGCCGCGTACGAGAGCAAATTCGGCCATTCCTTCGTGATCTGTCTGGAAGCCGTCCCTCCCTCCCAGCACGTGGACCACGTGCTGGCCGGCATCCGCGTCCGCCTCGCGCACGACCGGGACGAGGAGCGGGCGGTGACCGCCGAGGAGCTGCGGAGACTGGCCCGCAGCCGCCTCGCCGAGCTGGTCGCGGCGGAGGCGCCCCGGCCGGGCCGCGCGCCCTGACCGGGGTCCGGGTCCGCCGTCGGCGCTAGCCCGTACGTGCCTGTTTGATTGCCTCTTTGATCACACCGGAGGCCCCGGCGCGAACGAACCGACCGGGCGTCGCTACGATGGCCGGGGCCGGTGGACCGTACCCGGCCGGGTCAGACCGACAGTCAAGCCGGCCGACCCCAATCCCCGCTCCCGGAGGGTTCTTCCGTGCCGGCTGGAACGCTGTACCGCGGCCGGGAAGGCATGTGGTCCTGGGTGGCTCATCGAGTCACCGGTGTCCTCATCTTCTTCTTCCTGTTCGTACATGTCCTGGACACCGCTCTCGTCCGCGTCTCCCCCGAGGCCTACGACGACGTCGTGGCCACGTACAAGACGCCGATCGTCGCGCTCCTCGAATACGGCCTCGTGGCCGCGATTCTCTTCCACGCGCTGAACGGTCTCCGGATCATCGCCGTGGACTTCTGGGCCAAGGGCCCACGACTCCAGAAGCAGATGCTCTGGACCGTGGTGGGCATCTGGATCGTGCTGATGGTCGGGGCCCTGTACCCCGTCCTCGGTCACGCCGTACGCGACGTCTTCGGGAGCTGAGGCCCATGTCCAGCGAGACTTCTTCCGCAGCCGCGATCGGGGACGTCGAAGGCGTGAGCCTGTACGACGTCGACCACCCGGCCCCGGTGATCGAGCCCCCGCGCAAGCGGACGGGCAAGACCCCCAAGGGTTCGCGCACCAACTTCGAGATGTACGCCTGGCTCTTCATGCGCCTGTCGGGCATCGTCCTGGTCGTCCTCGTCCTCGGCCACCTGCTGATCCAGCTCGTGCTCGACGGCGGCGTCTCCAAGATCGGCTTCGCCTTCGTGGCGGGCCGCTGGGCCTCGCCGTTCTGGCAGGTCTGGGACCTGACGATGCTGTGGCTCGCCATGCTCCACGGCGCCAACGGCCTCCGTACGGTCATCAACGACTACGCCGAACGGGACAACACCCGCTTCTGGCTGAAGATGCTCCTGTACACCGCCACGGTGTTCACCGTCCTGCTGGGCACGCTGGTGATCTTCACCTTCGACCCGAACATCCGCTAGGCGCCGGGACAGAGGGACCAGAGGAAACCATGCAGATCCACAAGTACGACACCGTCATCGTCGGCGCCGGCGGCGCCGGTATGCGCGCCGCCATCGAGGCGACCAAGCGCAGCCGTACCGCCGTGCTGACGAAGCTCTACCCCACCCGCTCCCACACCGGCGCCGCGCAGGGCGGCATGGCCGCCGCGCTCGCCAACGTGGAGGAGGACAACTGGGAGTGGCACACCTTCGACACGGTCAAGGGCGGCGACTACCTGGTCGACCAGGACGCGGCCGAGATCCTGGCGAAGGAGGCCATCGACGCCGTCCTCGACCTGGAGAAGATGGGCCTGCCGTTCAACCGGACGCCCGAGGGCCGCATCGACCAGCGGCGCTTCGGCGGCCACACCCGCAGCCACGGCGAGGCGCCGGTCCGCCGGTCCTGCTACGCCGCGGACCGCACCGGCCACATGATCCTCCAGACGCTGTACCAGAACTGCGTCAAGGAGGGCGTGGAGTTCTTCAACGAGTTCTACGTCCTGGACCAGCTCATCACCGAGGTCGACGGGGTCAAGAAGTCCGCCGGCGTCGTGGCGTACGAGCTGGCGACCGGCGAGATCCACGTCTTCCAGGCGAAGTCGGTCATCTATGCCTCCGGCGGCACCGGCAAGTTCTTCAAGGTGACGTCCAACGCGCACACCCTGACCGGTGACGGCCAGGCCGCCTGCTACCGGCGCGGCCTGCCGCTGGAGGACATGGAGTTCTTCCAGTTCCACCCGACGGGCATCTGGCGCATGGGCATCCTGCTGACGGAGGGCGCCCGCGGTGAGGGCGGCATCCTCCGCAACAAGGACGGCGAGCGCTTCATGGAGAAGTACGCGCCGGTCATGAAGGACCTCGCCTCCCGCGACGTCGTCTCCCGCTCCATCTACACGGAGATCCGCGAGGGCCGCGGCTGCGGTCCGGCCGGCGACCACGTCTACCTCGACCTGACCCACCTGCCGCCGGAGCAGCTCGACGCGAAGCTCCCGGACATCACCGAGTTCGCGCGGACCTACCTCGGCATCGAGCCCTACACGGACCCGATCCCGATCCAGCCGACCGCGCACTACGCCATGGGCGGCATCCCGACCAACGTCCAGGGCGAGGTGCTGGCCGACAACACCACCGTCGTGCCGGGCCTGTACGCCGCCGGCGAGGTCGCCTGCGTCTCGGTGCACGGCGCCAACCGCCTGGGCACCAACTCGCTGCTCGACATCAACGTCTTCGGCAAGCGCTCGGGCATCGCCGCCGCCGAGTACGCGGCGACGACCGACTTCGTCGAGCTTCCCGAGAACCCGGCCCAGTTCGTCGCCGACCAGGTCGAGCGGCTGCGCAACTCCACCGGCACCGAGCGCGTCGCCACGCTGCGCACGGAGCTCCAGGAGTGCATGGACGCCAACGTGATGGTGTTCCGCACCGAGCAGACGATCAAGACGGCGGTCGACAAGATCGCCGAGCTGCGCGAGCGGTACCTCAACGTGTCCATCCAGGACAAGGGCAAGCGGTTCAACACCGACCTGCTGGAGGCCGTCGAGCTGGGCAACCTGCTCGACCTGGCCGAGGTCATGGCGGTCTCCGCGCTGGCCCGCAAGGAGTCCCGCGGCGGTCACTACCGCGAGGACTACCCGAACCGCGACGACGTCAACTTCATGCGCCACACCATGGCGTACCGCGAGGTGGCCGCCGACGGCGCCGAGTCGATCCGGCTCGACTACAAGCCGGTCGTGACGACCCGCTACCAGCCGATGGAGCGTAAGTACTGATGGCTACCCCGACTCTGGACAAGACCGACAAGGCCGAGGCCGGCTTCGCGGACTCGCCGTTCATCACGGCCACGTTCCGCATCCGCCGCTTCAACCCGGAGATCTCCGACGAGGTCCAGTGGCAGGACTTCCAGATCGAGATCGACCCGAAGGAGCGCGTCCTCGACGCCCTTCACAAGATCAAGTGGGAGCTGGACGGGACGCTCACGTTCCGCCGGTCCTGCGCGCACGGCATCTGCGGCTCCGACGCGATGCGGATCAACGGCAAGAACAGGCTCGCCTGCAAGACGCTGATCAAGGACATCAACCCGGAGAAGCCGATCACGGTGGAGGCCATAAAGGGCCTCACGGTCCTGAAGGACCTCGTGGTCGACATGGACCCGTTCTTCCAGGCGTACCGCGACGTCATGCCCTTCCTCGTCACCAAGGGGAACGAGCCGACCCGCGAGCGCCTGCAGTCCGCCGAGGACCGCGAGCGGTTCGACGACACCACCAAGTGCATCCTGTGCGCCGCGTGCACGTCCTCGTGCCCGGTGTTCTGGAACGACGGCCAGTACTTCGGCCCGGCGGCGATCGTCAACGCCCACCGCTTCATCTTCGACTCGCGCGACGAGGCCGGGGAGCAGCGGTTGGAGATCCTCAACGACCGTGACGGCGTGTGGCGTTGCCGCACCACGTTCAACTGCACGGACGCCTGCCCGCGCGGCATCGAGGTCACCAAGGCGATCCAGGAGGTGAAGCGCGCGCTCATCACGCGTCGCTTCTGACCCTCGCGGGTCGTCCGGTACGCCGACGGACCCCGTCCCCGCAGCGCGAGCGCTGCCGGGGGCGGGGTCCGTCGCTGTGCGGGGCCGGGGCGATCGGTCCGGTACCGGCGGAGCGGACGCGGGCCCGCGTGGGCGAGCCGCGTCCGTACGGGGACGACGCGTGCGGCCGGGGCCCGCTCCAGCGGCCGGGGCGCCCGCCGGCCGCGGACGGCCAGGGGGCTGTCCGGGCACCGCCCGGCGCAGGCCGCCCGGCGTACGGCCCTCCGCCGCCGGTCACGGCCGCCGAGCCCGGACGCGTTCCCCGCGGTCACGGGCCGGGTGCGCCCGGCCCGCTCGATGAACGCGGGACTCCACCGGCCGCCGGGGCGGACGGTGGAGTCGGGTGGGCGCCGACCGGTGGGCCGGTCAGATCCAGGACAGCTCCCACAGGCGCCAGAGGCCGGTGCCGTCGGTGAGGTACTGGGAGCCGGAGACCTCCGGCTTGGCGACGACGTAGTCCTTCTTCTGCCACAGCGGCACCAGCGGGACCTCCTCGCCGACCAGCGACTGCAACTCCTTGAAGTCGCTCACGGTCCGGCCGCGGTCGCTGTACTGCTGGGTGGCGGCGATCAGCCGGTCCATCCGCTTGTTGGAGTAGCCGGTGTGCAGGACGTTGCCGGTGCCGACGAGGGACTGGGCGAAGGTGTCCGGGTCCGGGAAGTCCGGGAGCCAGCCGACGGTGTACATGTCGTACGCCCCGGCCGCGTACTCCTTCTGGAACTTCGTCCACTCGACGGCCTTGACGGAGACCTTGAACAGGCCGTCCTTCTCCAGTTGGCGCCGCAGCTCGGCGCTCTCCTCCGTGTACGCGTCGTCGGCGCGGTAGGCGAACTCGACGGCCAGGGGCGTCGTGACGCCCGCGTCCTCCAGCAGCTCCTCGGCGCGCGCGGGGTCGGCGGACGGGTAGCGGTCGAAGAACGGGGTGCTGTGGCCGATGAAGCCCTGCGGGATCAGCGAGTAGAGCGGCTCGACGGTGCTCTTGTAGACGTCCCGCACCAGCGGCCCGCGGTCGATGAGCGAGGCGACGGCCTGCCGGACCCTCTTGTCGGCGAACGGCGATGTGTCGCGGGCGTTGAAGAAGAGGCCGCGGGTCTCGGCGCTGCCCGCCTCGGTCACCCGCAGGTCCGGGGCGCCGGTGTGCAGCTCCGCGAGCCGGGCCGGGGGGAGCTGGCGGTGCGTGACGTCGACCTCGCCCCGGTCCCAGCCCGCCTGGAGCTCCTCGGAGCCCTTGTAGAAGCGGACGGTGACGGGTCCGCCGGTCTCCTTGACCGCGCCCTTGTACTTCGGGTTGGGCACCAGCTCGGCGCGGTCCTTCCCGTCGTAGGCCTTCAGGGTGTAGGGGCCGGAGCCGTCGACCTGGTTGCCGGTGCGCAGCTTGTCCTTCGGGTACTTCGTCGAGTCGACGATGGCCCCGGCGCCGGTCGCGATCTTCTGCGGGAAGGTCGCGTCCCGTGCGGACAGGTTGAAGGTGATGGTGCGGCCCTCGGACACCACGGAGTCCAGGGTGGTGAACAGACCGGCGGGGCCGACGTCCGCCTTGATCCGCAGCATCCGCTCGAAGGAGTGCACGACGTCCTCGGCGGTCATCTTCTTGCCGTTGGAGAACGTCAGGTCGTCGCGGAGCCGGCACTGGTACGTCTGGAGCTTCTGCCCGACGAAACCGCAGCTCTCGGCGGCGTCCGGCTCCGGGGTGACGGCCCCGGCCTTGAGGGTCATCAGCGACTGGTAGATGTTGCTGTAGATCGCCCAGGAGCCGGAGTCGTAGGCTCCCGCGGGGTCGAGCGAGGTCACCAGGTCCGACGTGCCGACCGTGACCGGATCGGTCTTCGCCTCCCCCGACGGGAGGAGTTGCCAGGCGCCCACGCCTGCGATGACCACTACCGCGAGAATCGCGAGTATCCGTACCCGGACCGACCGCATTGCCGTGCTCTCCCTTACCAGCCCCGCCGCGGCTCATGTGGTCAGACACGCACATTGCCGCATGTTCGCGCTCACCCAATCACACGATTTTCACATCTGGAAGAGTGAACAGGGCTTTGGCCGCCTTTTGTTGGACACCTGCGACTTTCGCTGTCCGAAAAAGTCGCTTCGCGTCTCCCACCTGCTGCTTCTCGTAGCTGACGGTGATCCCGCGGGCCGGATTCCATCACCTCGCCACCCGGTCGCGCAACGCTCGCAGACGCAACGGCGCCCCGCTCCGGGCCCGTACTACGCCTGCCGCGAGGCGAGTTCCACGACGGTGATGTCGGAGGGGGCGCCGACCCGGACGGGCGGACCCCAGGCGCCGGCGCCGCGCGAGACGAAGAGCTGGGTGTCGCCGTAGCGTTCGAGCCCGTCCACGGTGGGGTTGGCCAGCTCGGCGAGGTAGTTGCCCGGCCAGAGCTGGCCGCCGTGGGTGTGGCCGGAGAGCTGGAGGTCGACGCCGTGCGCGACGGCGTCGTCGATGACCACGGGCTGGTGGGCGAGGAGGACGGCGGCGCGGGCGCGGTCGCGGTCCCCCAGCGCGCGGGCGAAGTCGGGCCCCTGCCCCTCGGTCTCGCCGGCCACGTCGTTGACCCCGGCGAGGTCGAAGCCGCCGATCTCGACGCGGGCGTTCTCCAGGGGGTGCAGCCCCAGTTCGCGGACGTGGTCGACCCACTGGGCCGCGCCGGAGAAGTACTCGTGGTTGCCGGTGACGAAGAAGCTGCCGTGCCGCGACCGCAGGGCGGACAGCGGTTCGGCGGCGGAGCCCAGGTCCGCGACGGAGCCGTCGACGAGGTCGCCGACGACGGCGACCAGATCGGGCGAGGTCGCGTTGATCGTGTCGACGATGCGGCGGGTGTGGGCCCGGCCCAGTACGGGGCCGATGTGGATGTCGCTGACGACGGCGATCCGGAAGCCGTGGGCCGCACGGGGCAGCTTGGCCAGCGGCACGGTGATCCGCCGGACGCTCGGGCCGTTCAGCACCCCGTACGCGCCGTACCCGACGGTGGCGAGCCCGGCGGCGGCCGCGGCCCCGCCGACGACGCGGGAGACGAACAGCCGCCGGGAGGGGGCGGGCGCGGCCTCGGGGACCGGCGCGGGCGCGGCGCTCACGGCCTCGGGGGCCGGGGCGGGCGCGGTCCGGGGCTCGGGCTCCTCGGTACGGGGCTCGGTGAGCGTCCCGGACGGCGTTCCGCCCCCGGTCGCCCCGCCCCTCGCCGCCGCGCCGGCGGGGACGGGCCGCGCGGCGGCCTCGGGGGCCGGCGTGGGAGCGGCGGGCGCCGCGGGCCGCGGGGCCGTGCCGAGGGGCACCCCGTCCCGCCGGGCCAGCACCCGCAGCAGCACCGGCCGGACGGCCTCGCCCACGAGCAGCGCCAGCGTCAGGTAGAGCAGGGCGGCCAGCCACAGGAATCCGGGCCAGGCCAGCACCTGCTGCACCCAGAAGGGGGCGCCCATCCGGCCGGAGGTCATGGCCCCCAGGCTCAGCAGCGGCAGCACGAAGGCCGCGACGGTGCCCGCCCGGCGCAGCGGGCTGCCCGGAGCCGTCGTGTCGCCGACGAAGCGCCGCCAGACGTACCGGTGCACGGCGGCGAGCAGCGCCAGCACCACGAGCGCCACCAGGGCGAAGATCACTGCTGCCATCCGCGATTCCCCACGTTCTCTCCGTCAGGTGCGCTGGTCGCGCAAAGCCCGGACGCCACGCAACCCGATCGCGCCGACCGCCGTCCCCAGAAGAAAGGACGTGATGGCGAGCAGCAGGTGCACCCAGAAGTACCCGGTCGGCTCGCCCGCGTCGTCGAAGGCGAGCCCGCTGCCGTCCTGCCACAGGTTCTTGACGAAAGTGATCCAGATGAACCAGCTCCACACCCCGAACGCGAGCAGGAACCAGGAGACGGGGCGGCTGAGCTTCATGGGTCCAGTATCGCGGCCGCCCTCAGCCGCCCTCGTGCGGGGGGCCGCCCGAACGGGGCTGTCCCGGCGGTCCCTGCGGCGGGTCAGCCGATCCGGCTCCTCATCCCCATCGACGCCCTGTACGTTTTCGACCGTGCCTGCTCTGAAAAAGATCGCCCTGACGGTTGCCTCCGCTACATTTTTGTCCGCTTTTGCCCTTAATCCGGCATTCGCCGCTGACAAGGACAAGGACGCGAAGGAGGACCGGCAGCCGCGGCCGCCCCAGGTGATGTCGAGCGTGGGCGGAGAGCGGCTCGCCAAGGCCGGCACCCAGGTCGATCTGGGGCCGGGGGCCCCGGTGCTGCCCAAGGGGCTGACCGGGCGGTCGTGGATCGTGGCGGACGCGGAGAGCGGGCAGGTCCTGGCGGCGCACAACCCGCACTGGCGGCTGCCGCCCGCCTCCACGCTGAAGATGCTGTTCGCGGACACCCTCCTGCCGGCGCTCCAGCCGACCACGCTGACCCACAAGGTGACCGACCGCGAGCTGGCGGGGGTGGGCGAGGGCAGCAGCCTGGTCGGGGTCAAGGAGGACCACACCTACACGGTCCACGACCTGTGGCTCGGGGTGTTCCTGCGCTCCGGCAACGACGCGGTGCACGTGCTCTCCGAGATGTACGGCGGCATCCCGAAGGCGGTGACCGCGATGCAGAGGCACGCCGAGGAGTTGCAGGCGCTGGACACCCGCGTGGTCTCGCCGGACGGGTACGACGCGCCGGGCCAGGTCTCCAGCGCCTACGACCTCACCCTGATCGCCCGCAGCGGGCTCCAGAAGAAGGACTTCCGCGAGTACGCGGCGACGGCCTCGGCCGACTTCCCCGGCGAGGAGAAGGACGGCAAGCGCGCCTCCTTCGAGATCCAGAACACCAACCGGCTGATCACCGGGGACATCGGCGTGGACCCGTACAAGGGCATCGCGGGCGTCAAGAACGGCTACACCACCCACGCGGGCAACACCTTCACCGGCGTCGCCGAGCGGAACGGGCGGGTGCTGCTGGTGACGGTCATGAACCCGTCCGACGAGGAGAGCCACGCCGTCTACAAGGAGGCCGCCCACCTGCTCGACTGGGGCTTCGCCGCGAGCGGCAAGGTGACCCCGGTGGGCGAACTGGTGCCGCCGAGGTCCGTGGAGACCGGTCCGGGCAAGGGCGCGAAGCCCGCCACCGGGGCGGACCGGGGCTCCGACGGGCAGGTGCGGACCGCGCACGCCTCGGCGGCCGACGGCTCCAGCGGGGCCGGGACCGCCCTGGCGATCGCCGGCGGCGCGCTGGCGGTCCTGGTGGCCGCGGTGTTCCTGGTCAACCGGCGCTGGCCGCTGCTGCCGCGCCGCTGACCCCGCGCCGCCGCCGGGACGGCCGGGAGCCGACCGGCGCGGGCGGCCCCGCCCCCGTCAGGCGGTCCGGGTCGAGCCGCCGGCGGCCTCGACCGCCTCGCCGGGCCCCGGCGGGGCGGTGGCCTCCTCGGGGTCCCCCTCGCCCCGGCTGCGCGTCGCGGTCCAGGCGGCGCAGAACAGCAGGAGCTTCGCGGTGAGGTTGATCCACAGGAGCAGCGCGATCGGCACGCCGAACGCCCCGTACATGCTCTTGCCCGCGACGCCCTTCATGTAGCCGCCGAGCAGCAGCTTGAGCAGCTCGAAGCCGACCGCGCCGAGCAGGGCCGCGACCATCAGCCGCCGCCGGGGCGGCTCCACGCCGGGCAGCAGCGACAGCAGGTAGAGCAGCAGCAGGAAGTCGGCGGCGACCGCCACCGCGAGCGCGGCCACGCGCAGCACGACCCCGCCCACCCCGCCCTCGGGGATGCCGAGCAGGTCGGCGGTCCAGCCGACCGCCGTCGAGCCGACCGTGGAGACCGCGAGGGTGGCCAGCCCCGCACCGCCGAGGCCGACCAGCAGCACGGCGTCCTTGACCTTGGCGACGACCGGATTGGCCTCCTGGACGTCGTCCAGGTCCCAGACCGCGCGCAGGCACTCGCGCAGCGAACCGACCCACCCGATCCCGGTGAACAGCAGCAGCGCACCGGCCACCAGCCCGACCGTGCCCGCGTTGGCGACGAGGTCGTCGATGCCGAGCTGGTCGGAGATGCCGGGCACCTGCTCGGCGAGCTTGTCCTTGACGGTGTCGACCTGCTCGTCGCTCAGCAGCGCGGCGGCGACCGCCGCGCCGACCGCGATCAGCGGGAAGAGGGCCAGGAAGCTCATGAAGGTGATGGCCGCCGCGAGCCGCGCCCAGTGCACCCGGTCCAGCGTCTCGTAGGAGCGCCATGCGTGCGTCCGCATCAGCCGGGCCACCAGGGGCCCGACGACCGGGAGTTTCGTGAGCCAGTCCATGGTCTACGCGTACCCTCCTGGGCCCGGAACACCAGCGGCCCGCCCCGGACTCTCCCGGACGGGACGGGGCGCGCACGGGGCCGGGGCGCCGACACCCGCTCCATCACCCGTTCCGGTGAGCGATGGGATCAATGCCTCGAATGGGGTTTAGCGGACGATACGGTCGCCCTCATGTCCGTCGACACGGTGTCCTTGACCGGCTGGGGCCGCACCGCCCCGACGACCGCCGTGCGGTTCAGGCCCCGTACGCGCGAGGAGGCCGCGGCCGTCGTCCGGGGCCGGGGGCCGCGGGGCGTCCTCGCGCGTGGGGCGGGCCGGGCGCCGGGGGACGCGGCGCAGAACGCGGGCGGCTCGGTGCTCGACACCAGGGGGCTGGCCCGGATCGGCGCGGTGGACGCGGCGTCGGGCACGGTGCGCTGCGAGGCCGGGGTGGGCCTGGAGCGGCTGGTGCGGGCGCTGCTGCCGCTCGGCTGGTTCCCGCCGGTCGTGCCGGCGTCCGGCCGGGTCACGGTGGGCGGGGCGATCGCCTCCGACGCGGACGGCCGCGACCACCGGACGGCCGGCTCCTTCGCCCGGCACGTGAGCGCCCTGGAGCTGCTCACCGCCGACGGCGAGGTGCGTACGGTGCTGCCGGGCACCGCCCTCTTCGACGCGACGGCGGGCGGCCTGGGGCTGACCGGGGTGATCCTGTCCGCCACGCTCCGCCTGCGCCGCGTCGCCACCTCGCTGGTCGCCCTCTCCACCGAGCGCGCCGGGGACCTGGACGACCTGCTGGCCCGCTTCACGGCGGACGGGGACCGCCTGCCGTACGCCTCCGCGTGGATCGACCCGCTCGCACGGGGCCGGGCGACCGGGCGCGGGGTCCTCGTACGGGGGGAGCACGCACCCCTGGACGCGCTCCCGGCGTACGCCCGGCGCACATGGCACGTGCCGCGCACCGGCGGCACGGGGCTGCCGCCCGCGCCCGCTCTCCTGTCGCTGCCGGGCGGTCCGCTGGGCCGGGCCGCCGCCGCGCTCTCCCACGAGGTCCGCTACCGCTGCGCGCCCCGCGCGCGGACCGGGGAGCTGTGCTGGGCCCCCCGCTACCTCCTCGCCGCGGAACCCCCGTCCGCCGCGGGCTCCCCGTACGGCCGGCGCGGCCTGGTGCACTACCGGTTCAGCGTCGGCCACGGCCAGGAGGAGGTGCTGCACCGGGTGGTGCGCCGGATCGCGGCGCGCCGGGACCCGGTGGCGGGGGCCGTGCTCCAGCGGTTCGGGGCGGCGGGTCCGGGGTGGCTGTCGTTCCCCGCGCCCGGCTGGACGCTCGCCCTGGACCTGCCCGCCTCCGCTCCCGGTCTCGGCCGCTTCCTGGACGGGCTGGACGAGGAGGTGGCCGCCGCCGGGGGCCGGGTCTGCCTGGCGCGGGACTCCCGGACGCGCCCGGAGACGGCGGCCGCGATGTACCCGCGGCTGGCGGAGTTCCGGGAGCTGCGGGCGGCCCTGGACCCGGCGGGCGCGTTCCGCTCCGACCTGGCGCGCCGGCTGGGGCTGTGACGGCCGGGGCGCGAGCGCGCCCCGGCCCCCTCCCGGCGTACGCCCCCGCCCTCCCGCACCTCTTCCCCGTACCCCCTCTGAACTGGAGTGTTCCGTGAAGGATGCCTTCGGCGCCCCGCAGTCCCTGCTCGTCCTCGGCGGCGCCTCCGAGATCGCCCTGGCCACCGCGCGCCGCCTGGTCGCCGTGCGCACCCGCCGCGTATGGCTGGCCGGGCGGCCCTCCCCCGCCCTGGAGGCGGCCGCCGCCGAGCTGCGCGGCCGGGGGGCTCGGGTGGACCTCGTGGAGTTCGACGCGCTGGACCCCGCCTCCCACGAGGTGGCGCTCGGCAAGGTGTTCGCCGAGGGCGACGTGGACCTGGTGCTGCTGGCGTTCGGCGTCCTGGGCGATCAGGCGCGCGACGAGGAGGATCCGATGGCGGCGGTCCGCGTCGCCCAGACCAACTACACGGGGGCGGTCTCCGCCGGGTTGGTGTGCGCCGGCGCACTTCAGGCGCAGGGGCACGGTTCGCTGGTGGTGCTCTCGTCCGTGGCCGGGGAGCGCGCCCGGCGCGCCGACTTCATCTACGGGTCGAGCAAGGCGGGCCTCGACGCGTTCGCGCAGGGGCTGGGGGACGCGCTCCAGGGCACCGGGGTGCGGGTGATGGTGGTCCGCCCCGGCTTCGTCCGGACGCGGGCCACGGCGGGGCGTCCGGAGCAGCCGTTCGCCGCGGTCCCGGAGGAGGTGGCGGAGGCGGTCGTCACGGGGCTGCGCCGGGGCGCGGAGACGGTGTGGGTCCCCGGATCGCTCCGGCTGGTGATGGCGGCGCTGCGGCACCTGCCGCGCCCGCTCTACCGGCGGCTGCCGGTGTGACGGCACCGCCGCGCGGCGGTCAGCTCCGCAAGGAGGGTGCGTCGAGGGTGTGGCCGCTCTGGGCGGGGAGGGCGGGCGCGCCGCCCCCCGACCCGAACGGGAAGTCCTTGAGCTTGCGCCAGACGGCGTCCTCGCCCTGCTCGTACAGGGCGAAGGAACCGCAGGTCCAGGCCGCCTCGTAGTCCGCCAGCTCCGCATAGGCCCGGTCCATGGCCTCCTCCGTGATGCCGTGGGCCACGGTGACGTGCGGGTGGTAGGGGAACTGGAGCTCGCGCACCAGCGGGCCGGAGGCGTCCCGGACCCGCTTCTGGAGCCAGGAGCAGGCCGAGGCCCCCTCGACGACCTGGACGAAGACCACCGGCGAGAGCGGCCGGAACGTGCCCGTGCCGGACAGCCGCATCGGGAACGGCCGGCCGGCCGCCGCGATCTCGCCCAGGTGGGCCTCGATGGCCGGCAGGTCGGCCGTCTGCGCCTCGGTCGGCGGGAGGAGGGTGACGTGGGTGGGGATGCCGAAGGCGGCAGGGTCCCCGAAGCTCGCGCGGCTTTCCTGGAGCAGGCTGCCGTAGGGCTCCGGGACCGCGATCGAAACGCCGAGCGTTACGGTCCCCACGTCGTTCTCCTCCGTCGTCGATGGTCGATTTCCGGTCATGCGGTGCGGGCCTCCTGTCCGGCCCGCACGTCCCTCCGCCGCAAGTGTGGCCCCTCGGCCGGTGGACTGGCCAGGGCCGTCGGACTCAGTGCTTGGCGGGCAGGAAGCCCATCCGGTCGTACGTCTGCGCCAGCGTCTCCGCCGCGACGGCCCTGGCCTTCTCCGCTCCCTTGGCCAGGATGGAGTCCAGCGTCTCGGGGTCGTCCAGATATTCCTGGGTGCGGGCCCGGAACGGCGTGACGAACTCCACCATCGCCTCGGCGAGGTCGGTCTTGAGCGCACCGTAGCCCTTGCCCTCGTACGCGCGCTCCAGATCCTCGACGGAGCCGCCCGTGAGAGTGGCGTAGATGGTGAGGAGGTTGCTCACGCCGGGCTTCTTCTCGGTGTCGTAGCGGATCACCGTGTCGGTGTCGGTGACGGCGCTCTTCACCTTCTTCGCGGTGACCTTCGGGTCGTCGAGGAGGTTGACCAGGCCCTTCGGCGTGGACGCCGACTTGCTCATCTTGACCGCCGGGTCCTGGAGGTCGAGGATCTTCGCCGTCTCCTGGAGGATGTACGGCTCCGGGACGGTGAAGGTCCGGCCGTACCGGCCGTTGAACCGCTCCGCGAGGTCGCGGGTCAGCTCGACGTGCTGGCGCTGGTCCCCGCCGACCGGGACCTGCTCGGCCTGGTAGAGCAGGATGTCGGCGACCTGGAGCACCGGGTAGGTGAAGAGGCCGACGGTGGCCCGGTCGGCGCCCTGCCTCGCGGACTTGTCCTTGAACTGCGTCATCCGGGAGGCCTCGCCGAAGCCGGTGAGGCAGTTCATCACCCAGCCGAGCTGGGCGTGCTCGGGCACATGGCTCTGGACGAAGAGCGTGCAGCGCTCAGGGTCCAGTCCGGCCGCCAGCAGTTGCGCCACGGCGAGCCGCGTGTTGGACCGCAGCTCGGCGGGGTCCTGCGGGACCGTGATGGCGTGCAGGTCCACGACCATGTAGAACGCGTCGTGGGACTCCTGCAGCGCCACCCACTGGCGCACCGCGCCCAGGTAGTTGCCGAGGTGGAACGAGCCCGCGGTGGGCTGGATCCCGGAGAGCACCCGCCGACGGGCGGCCGCACCGGTGCGGCCCGTCTGCGGCTGGTCGGTGGTGAGCGAGGGGCGATCAGAGGCCATGGCCCCATTGTCTCAGGTGTCCGGCCCGTCTCCGGCAGCCGGTGCGGGGCGGAGCGGGCGCGCGGCAGCGGGGGCGGGGGCACGGGAGCGCACGCCTGAGACGAACGGCACATTCCGACCGCTGGCGTGCGACGGCGGGCGCGCCGCGCGGCGGAGGTTTCCCGGCGCGGGGCGCGACCGACGATACAAAGTGGGCGCCACCCCCGCCCCCACCGCACGACGAACGGAGATCCCGTGTCCCTCACGGAAACCGCCATCGCCTCCGCCGAGGCGCACAGCGCGCACAACTACCACCCGTTGCCGGTCGTCGTCGCCTCGGCGGACGGCGCGTGGATGACCGACGTCGAGGGGCGCCGCTACCTCGATCTGCTCGCCGGGTACTCGGCGCTCAACTTCGGCCACGGCAACCCCCGTCTCATCGCCGCGGCCAAGGCCCAGTTGGACCGGGTGACGCTGACCTCGCGGGCCTTCCACCACGACCGGTTCGCCGACTTCTGCGTCCGGCTCGCCGAGCTGTGCGGCATGGAGACGGTCCTGCCGATGAACACCGGGGCGGAGGCGGTCGAGACCGCCGTCAAGACCGCCCGCAAGTGGGGCTACCGGGTGAAGGGCGTCCCGGACGGCATGGCGAAGATCATCGTGGCCTCGGACAACTTCCACGGCCGTACGACCACGATCGTCAGCTTCTCCACGGACCCGGAGGCGCGGGCCGACTACGGCCCGTACACGCCGGGCTTCGAGATCGTCCCGTACGGGGACCTCACCGCGATGCGGGAGGCGATGACCGAGAACACCGTGGCGGTCCTGCTCGAGCCGATCCAGGGCGAGGCCGGGGTGCTGGTGCCGCCCGCCGGCTACCTGCCCGGCGTCCGGGAGCTGACCCGCGAGCGGAACGTGCTGTTCATCGCCGACGAGATCCAGTCGGGCCTGGGGCGGACCGGGAAGACCTTCGCGTGCGAGCACGAGGGCGTGGAGCCGGACGTGTACGTGCTCGGCAAGGCGCTGGGCGGCGGGGTGGTGCCGGTCTCCGCGGTGGTCTCGTCGGCGGACGTGCTCGGGGTCTTCCGGCCCGGCGAGCACGGC
Source organism: Streptomyces sp. NPDC041970 (assembly GCF_055588985.1). Lineage (NCBI taxonomy): Bacteria > Bacillati > Actinomycetota > Actinomycetes > Kitasatosporales > Streptomycetaceae > Streptomyces > Streptomyces sp. NPDC041970. The sequence continues at coordinate 14,742 of NZ_JBVJCD010000041.1, read as the reverse complement.
TCCACGTTCGGCGGCAACCCGCTGGCGTGCGCGGTGGCGCTGGAGGTCATCGCGATGCTGCGGACCGGGGAGTACCAGCAGCGCGCCGCCGAGCTGGGCGACCACCTCCACCGGGAGCTGGGCCTGTTGGCGGGTGGCGACGCGGTGGAGGCGGTACGCGGCCGGGGCCTGTGGGCGGGCGTGGACGTCGCGCCCGCCCTGGGCACGGGCCGGGAGATCTCCGAGCGGCTGATGGAGCGGGGGGTGCTGGTGAAGGACACCCACGGCTCCACGATCCGGATCGCGCCACCGCTGGTGATCAGCAAGGAGGACCTGGACTGGGGCCTGGACCGGCTGCGCACGGTGCTGGGGGTCTGAGGCGGGGATTGGGCGCTGGGGGCTGGGGACTGAGCGGGGGGGCGGGCGCCGCGTACGGTCCTGAGCCCGGCCCTGGGCTGGGCCCTGGGCCGGGCCCTGGGCCGGGCTCGGGGGCGGGCGGGATACGGCCCGGCTGCGGAGGCGTGCGGGCGGGGACTCCTGGCCGGGGGCGTGCGGGCCGGGGTCGGCGCACGGGCCGGGGGCCGGGCGCGGGGACGTACGGGCCGGGGGCCGGGCGCGGGGGCGTACGGGCCGGGGTCGGCGCACGGGCCGGGCGCGAAGCCGGCGTACGGGCCGGGCCGGTCGCGAAGCCGGCGTACGGGCCGGGGCTCCTGCCGACCGGCCGCCGGGGGGCAGGCTCAGAGGATGACGTGGGGCAGGAAGCGGGCGTACTCGTCCGTGACCGGCCCCGCCGACTCCCGGATGCCGAGCCCCGCCGCCTCGTCCTCGACGACCCACGCGCCGAGCACCACCCGGTTGCCGTCGACCTCGGGGAGCGGGGCCAACTCCTGGTAGCAGCACGGCTCGTCGCGCCGGACGGCCGGTGAGCCGGGGGCGTGGAGGTGGACCCCCGCGCCCTCGCGGCCGAGCAGGGGCTTGGACGCGTACCCCGCCCCGCCGGGTCCGGCCAGTTCGCGGGGGCCGTCGAGGTAGGCCGGCAGCAGGTTCGGGTGGCCGGGGTACAGCTCCCACAGGATCGCCAGCAGCGCCTTGTTGGAGAGCAGCATCTTCCAGGCGGGCTCGATCCAGCAGGTGGTGCCGGTGCCGCCGCCGTTGTCGAGGGTGTCCAGCACCTGCGGCCCGAAGCGGTCCGTGGCCAGCCACTCCCAGGGGTAGAGCTTGAAGCAACTGCGGATGAAGCGGAGCCGGTCGTCCACGAAGCGGCCCGACAACCGGTCCCAGCCGATGTCCTCGACGGCCAGCGCCGCGGTCTCGATCCCGGCCTGCTCGGCGGTCTCGCGGAGGTAGGCGACCGTCATCAGGTCCTCGCCCAGCTCGTCGCCGTCCGAGTGGGCGAAGTGCAGGAGGCCGGGCGGCAGCAGGGGCGCCTGCCGCCGCCACGCGTCGACGAGCCGCTCGTGCAGGGAGTTCCACTGGTCCGCGCCGGGGAACCGCTCCTCCATCCAGAACCACTGCGCGCTCGCGGCCTCCACCAGAGAGGTGGGGGTGTCGGCGTTGTACTCCAGCATCTTCGCCGGGCTGTCCCCGTCGTAGCGCAGGTCGAACCGCCCGTAGACAGAGGGCAGTTCCGCTCGCCGCCGCCAGGATTCGGCGATCAGCGAGGCGAGTCGCGGGTCGGTGACGCCGAGGTCGGCGAAGCGGTCGTGCTCGACGATGTGCGCGGCGGCGGCCAGGCACAGGGCGTGCAGCTCCTCGACGGTCTCCTCCAGCGCCTCGACCTCCGGCAGCGAGAAGACGTAGTAGGCGCTCTCGTCCCAGTAGGGGCGCAGCGAGCCGTCCGGGTAGCGGGTGAGCGGGTAGACGACGCCCTGCGCCTCGACCGTCTCCTGCCAGCCGGGGCGGGGCTCGATGGTGCGGCGGTGCACGCGCTCAGCCTCCGCCGGACCGGGAGCAGCCGAAGCCGCCGCGGTCGACGGCGGACTTGTCGAAGCTGCCGCCCTTGACCTTGCCGTCGGAGGCGTCGCCGCCGTAGTAGTACGAGCCGCGGCTGCCGCCCGAGCCGCCGCCGCTCCCGCCGCCCCGGCACTCGTAGTTGGGCAGGGTCTGGCGGGTCGTCCGGTCGGCGCACCGCCGGTCCGGTTCCGATCCGCAGGACGAGAGCGTCAGGGCGAGCAGCCCCATGCCGCCGAGCACGACCGTGCTCGACCTCAGCCTCCGTTGGCGCATGTCCGGTTCTCCCCCATGGTCCGTGGTGCGGCCGACCCCCGTCTCCCTGCCGGCCCGATCGTCAGACTAGTTGGGCGGCCGATCCGGTCGGAACCCGAGTCCGCGATCACCGCCCGGTACGCTCTCCGGCTACCCCGGAACGGGTCGTCCCATGGCAGTACCCGACGCGGGGCCGCCCGTGCGCCGGGGTCGCGTCAGCGCGTGAGTCCCTCTGGGTCTCTGTCGGCGGGCCAGGAGCCGGTCCCAGGTCCCGTCCGCCGACCAGCGGCGGCACCGTTCGTAGACCGTCTTCCACGGCCCGTACCGCTCCGGCAGGTCCCGCCGGGCGGCGCCCGTGACTCCGAGGAGCGTCGGGGGTACGAACTACGCCTGTCTATGGGACAGTTGACGACGGTGTCTCACCATCTGCCGGGGGGAAGGGCGCACTGTGGCGGACGAGTCGGAGAGTGACTGGCTGTCGGAGCGCCAGGTGAGCGTCTTGTGGCCGGGCGTCGGTACTCGCTCGGTGTATGTGAATGCGTTGGCCCGTGGGGTGCGGATGAGATCGGAGGGCTGGCTGACCACTACGGGGTACGCCGGCAAGACGTGGTATGACGCCGACGACGTGCGCCGAGTGGCCCCGCAGATAGCAGCCCAGCCACCCCTCAAGGGGCCGTCCCGGATCCCGTGCATTCTGGTGCTGATCCTTCTGGCGGCGATACCGGTCGTGTGGCTGGTGATGGCCGTACGAGGCGGGCAGTAGAGGTCGGTGGCTGGCTGCGCGGTCGGCTGGAGCGCGTCTCTCTGATCGGCTGGTCAGTTGGTCAGATGCGCCTGTCCGATGGGTGATCACTGATGCCATGTGGGGCCGGATCGAACCGCTGATGCCGCCCGATCCGGTCCGCGGCCGGCGGTGAGCCGATCACCGCCGGACCTTGGAGGCCATCGCGTGGAAGTACCGCGCCTGCTCACCCTGGCGCGACCTGCCTGGCGAGCCCGGCTCGTTCCAGACCGTCCATGCCTGATCGGGTGGGCCGTGGACGGCACCTGGAAACGCACCCTCGCCGCGGTCCCGGCAGAGGCCGAGGCTGAATGACGACGTGGACGGCGCTCTGCACGCGTTCATCCTGCACACCTCCGCGTACCGCGCGTTCCGCGAGACGTACGCGGGCCGCTTCCTGGAGCACCGCCCCCCGGCCCGGCGCCGGGGGCAGGGCCCCGGCGAAGGCGCGGGCGACCGCGCACGCGCTGAAGGCGAACGGGTTCCAGGTCCTGGACGACCTGTGGACTGCCCGGCGGCCCCGCGGGCCCCGCCGGACCCGCGCGCGCCTGGTGGGGAACGGGCGCGGCGCCACCCTGCGGACACGGGAACGGGCCGCCCTACGGCAGCACCCGGCACAGGGCCGCGAGTGCGCCCGCCCAGGCGCTCTCCGGGGGTGAGCCGTAGCCGATGACCAGGGCGTCGCGGCCGGTCGGGGCGTCGGGGTGGCGGTAGCGCGCCAGGCCCTCCAGGGCCAGGCCCTCGAAGGCCGCCGCCTGGATCACCGAGCGCTCCGCCCCGGCCGGGAGTTCGAGGACCGCGTGCAGCCCCGCCGCGATCCCGCTGACCTCGATGTCCGGAGCGTGCTCGGCGAGCGCGGCGACGAGCTGGTCGCGGCGGCGGCGGTAGCGCAGCCGCATCGCGCGCACGTGCCGGTCGTACGCCCCCGACGCGATGAACTCCGCGAGCGTCAACTGGTCCGGGGCGCCCGACGTCCGGTCGGCCGCGCCCTTGGCCCGCACCACCTCCTCCACCAGGCCCGCCGGGAGCACCATCCAGGCCAGGCGCAGTCCGGGGGCCAGCGACTTGCTGGCGGTGCCGAGGTGGACGACCCGCTCCGGATCGAGCCCCTGGAGCGCGCCCACCGGCTGCCGGTCGTACCGGAACTCCCCGTCGTAGTCGTCCTCCAGGATCAGCCCGCCGGTCGCGCGGGCCCAGTCGACGGCGGCGGCCCGCCGCTCGGGGTGGAGCGGTACGCCGGTGGGGAACTGGTGCGACGGGGTCAGCAGGACCGCGCCCGCGCCGCGCAGCGCGGCCGGCTCGTCGGTCCGGGAGCCGCGCTCGTCCAGCGGCAGGCAGGCGGTGCGCAGCCCGGCGTCGGTGAGGACCGCCCGGTGCAGGTCGAGGCCGTAGGACTCGACGGCGATCTCCCGCACCCGGCGCCCGCGCAGCACCCGGCCCAGCAGCGCCAGCCCGTGGGCGTACCCGGAGCAGACCACGATGCGCTCGGGGTCGGCGTACACCCCGCGCGCCCGCGCCAGGTACTCGGCGAGCGCGGTGCGCAGCTCGACGCGCCCGCGCGGATCGCCGTAGCCGAAGGCGTCGTGGGGCGCTTCGGTGAGCGCCTTGCGGGCGGCCCGGAGCCAGGCCGCGCGCGGGAAGGAGGAGGCGTCCGGCGAGCCGGGCTTGAGGTCGTACGAGGCCCCGGCCCGCGCCGGACGGGCGGGGGTGGCGGCCGGGTCGGCCCGGCGGGGGGCGGCGCGCCGGGCGACGCGGGTCCCCGAACCCTGTCGGGCGGTGAGCCAGCCCTCGGCGACCAGTTCGGCGTAGGCGTCGGCGACCGTGTTGCGCGCGACGCCCAGGTCGGCGGCGAGCGCCCGCGAGGACGGCAGCCTGGTGCCGGGGGCCAGCCGCCCGCCGCGCACCGCTTCGCGCAGCGCCCGCGTCAGCCCGCTGCGGAGCCCCGCCCCGAGCGGTTCCAGATGCAGGTCAGCGCCGAAAGTGGCCCAGGAATCCGTCACGGGAATGGACCATAGCGGCACGCCATCGGGCGCGTAGCGTCGTCCCCATGAGCACACACGAGCACCACACCCCCGCGACCGCGTACGCCCCCGAGCACCCCGCCCGCCTCCCCTGGACCCAGTTGGCCCCCGAGGTCTACAAGGCGATGGTCCGCCTCGACGTCGCCGCCCGGAAGGGGCTGGACCCGCTGCTGCTGGAGCTGGTCAAAGTGCGGGCCTCCCAGCTCAACCGCTGCGCCCTCTGCCTGGACATGCACAGCAAGGACGCCCTGGCGGCGGGCGAGTCCGTCGAGCGGATCGTCCAGTTGAGCGCCTGGGAGGAGTCGCGCCACTTCTACACGGAGAAGGAGCTGGCGGCGATCGAGCTGACCGAGGCGATCACGCTGCTGACGGAGGGCTCCGTCCCGGACGAGGTGTACGCCAAGGCCGCCGAGCACTTCGAGGAGGCGGAGCTGGCCCAGTTGATCGCCGCGATCACGGTGATCAACGCCTGGAACCGCTTCGGCGTCGCCACCCGGCAGGTCCCCGGCCACTACACGCCCGGCGACCTGAAGAGCTGACGCTTCGTCAGAACGGGGCGGCGTACGGGTCGAAGTGGGTCACGGCGGTGGCGAGGATCTCCTCGTGCCGGGGCCACTCGCTCTCCGGGGCGGCGACCAGCACCGCGTAGAGGCGGCCGTCCGACGCGGTGAAGACCCGCTCGACCACCTGCCGGCGGCCGCCCGCCTCCGCGCTGTCGTACGCGTACACCAGCTCGGCGGCCTCGCCCCCGAGCGGGTTGTCCACGGCCCCGATGCGGACCTCGGTGAAACCGGGGTTCGTACTGCGCTCGCTCGATGCCGCGCGGACCGCCTCCAGCGCGGTCATGCCGGGCTCGGAGACCCGGAAGACCTGGACCAGCGCCGTGCCGTCGGCGGGCTTGTAGAACACCCCGCCGGTGTTCTGCGTGCGCTCGTCCCACTCCTCGGGCACGACGATCCGGAAGCCCTCCAGGTCGTCCCGCGCCACGTATCCGGGCGGCGGGCCGGCAGTCGGGGAGGCGGAGGCCGACGGGTCGGAGGCGGTGGCGTCGGTGGACGTCCCCTCGCCGGTGGCCGGGTCCGACCCGGACGCGTCGGCGGAGACGCCGGCGGTCTGCTCCCGCGCTTCGTTCCCCCCGCCCTCGTCGCCGCCCGCGAGCCCGAACCAGAGGGCCGCCGCCCCCGCGGCGAGCACGGCCACGGCGAGCCCGGCGGCCGGCGGGGTGATCCGGGCGCGCGGCGACCGAGGGGCGGCCGGGCCCGCGCCGCCCCCGGAGCCGTCGTACCCGCCGGGCAGGTCCTCCGCGACCGCGTACGGGGCCGGGGTCACCGGCGGCACGGGCGGTGGTGGCGGCGGGGGCGGGATGTAGGCGCGCTGCGGCTCGGTCTCCCACCTCTGCGTCTCGTCGTTCCAGCGTGCCCGGCCGCCCCCGTTCATCGGTCAGCCTCCCAGCAGGGCGGACAGCGCCTGGGCCACCGCGATGCCGGAGGCCAGGCCGCCGGTGAGCGCGCCGGCCGCGGTCAGCGCCCGCTGGAGCCGGCCCAGCCGGTCCGGGGTCGCCGCGCCCGCGGTCTCGATCTCCTCGGCCACGGAGACCAGCTCCGCGTCGAGGACCTCCGTGGCGTCGGAGGCCACGAACCGGGCGAGGTCGGCCCGGAGTTCGCGGACGGCGCGCAGCAGTTCGGCCTGGGCCTCGTCGGCCGGTGCGGCGTGCTGGTGCTGGGTGACGGTGTTGTGGTCGCCGACGGCGAAGGCGCTGCCGGTCACCGAGCCGATGTGGACGGTGCGCGGCTGCTCGTCGGGGGTCCCGGTCATTTCTCTCCTGCTCTCGGCTGTCGGTCCGGCGCCGCGGCGGGCCCCTGCGGCCCGCGCGGTCCGGGCGCGCCCGGCTGTGCGCCGGGCCCCTTCTTCGTACCGGCGCCCCGGCCGGGGCCGGACGGGGCCGAGGGCCCCGAGCGCCGGATGTCGTTGTGGTCGCCGATCCCGATGGCGCTGTCCCGCGCGGACTCGATGAACACGCCGCCCGCGCCGATGTTGACGATCTTCTGCTCGAACTCGTCCGTCTTCCAGCCCGCTTCGCGCAGGGCGAGCCGGACGCCGCCGTTGACCCGGTCCTCGATGCTCTTCAGATACCGGTTGACGTCCATGTCCTGGAAGAGCGACGCCTCGTCGTCGGCCCCCAGCTCGCGGACGGAGAACGCGGGCCCCTCGGCGAGCGCGCCGCTGTTCCCGGCCGTGAGCACCTTCCAGACGCTGATCGCGCCGCGCCCCAGGGTGACCACCGAGCGCACCAGCGAGGCGGGGGTGTGGGCGAGCGCCCAGACCGCCTTGCCGAACCCGTTGTTGTTGCGGTGGCGGTGGGCGATCCGGTCGGCGTCGCGGAACAGCGGGTGGACCGGCATCAGCACGTGCGGGGCGACCTCCAGCATCAGCATCCCGCCCTGGGTGTGGACCCGGACGAAGACGGTGACGACGACCTCCTCGTTCCAGCCGCCGACCCGGATGCGCAGGAAGTGCCGCCGGCTCTCGCCGCCCTCCTCGACGGCGCGGCTGCGGTGCTCCTCGAACCCCTCGGGCCCGTACGGGGCGTCCTCGCGCCGGGCCATGCCCACCACCGGCAGGAAGACGCACTCGTCGATCACCAGCTCGCGCAGCCGGTCGCGGACGGCGGCCGCGCCCTGGGGCGAGCCGTGCGGGGAGGGCACCCGCAGGGCCTCCAGCAGCGGCACGATCCGGCGCAGGATCTGGGCGTTGCCGAGCGGTTCGGTGGGGCCGTCGTCGCTCGGCCGCAGCTCGACCGCCAGGTTCCACGGGCGGTAGGGCGTCCCCGCGCCGCAGAACGGCTGCTGCTCGGCGTACATGATCAGCGGGGCGTGCTGCTCCAGCCGGATGCGGTGCCTCAGCCGCCGGAAGCGGGCGTCGGTGACGCGCTCGGCGGGGTCGGCGGCGAGGTCGGGGAAGTTGCCGCGGGCCAGCTCCTCCGACATCACCCGTGCGAACTGGCCGCGCTGGAGGCCGATCAGCCCGGCGATCAGCGCGAGGAAGAACAGGGCGGTCCAGGCGGAGCCGGTGGCCGAGTAGTCCGAGGAGCCGCTGGTGAGCCCGGCGAGGAACAGGTCGAAGAGGTCGGGGAAGCCGTCGGAGCCGGAGGATTCGAGACCGTACGGGTCGGACTCGTACGGGTCGGAGTCGTCCTCGAACAGGCCGATGACGGCGCTCCCGAAGAGCCACAGGCCGAAGGCGAGCAGCAGCAGGCGGCCGTACCAGCGCAGGAGGAACGCGGCGATCCGCCGGTAGGGGGGCGGGGTCGGCGCGGCGCCCCTGACCCGAGGCGCGAGGGCGATCAGGACGCACGGGAGGAACAGCGCGCCGATCGCGCCCCGGCTGACGACGGCGCCCAGCAGCCAGGCGCCCAGGATGCCCGCCGCCCACCACAGCTCGGTGCGGCGGGCGCGCAGGGCGTGGGCGAGGACGCGGGCGGCGTCGAAGCCGGACGAGGGAGCCACGATGCGGTGCTCCTGGACGTACAACTGGTCGATGACCGCGTCCCGGTAGCCGTCGTGCAGGTGGGTCCCGGCGCACAGGAGCCGGGTCGCCTCGCTCGTGGCGGGGTGCACGGGCGGTTTCCCGAGCAGATCGTCCTGGCCCTGCGACGGACGCGGCACGGCACTCCCGGTCACCGATTCCCCATTTCCCCTGGTGCTGCGCGCTCGCCCCGGCCCCCGGTCGTACGCACGGGTGGGCGGGCGGCTGAAAGGTGCCAATGTAGCGAGACGCGGGCCGGAGGGTGAGGCGATTGTCGGCCATCCTGCGCGTACGGGAGGCGGCGGCGGGAGAACGGCGGAAAGCCGCGGGAGAACCGAAGCGCCCCCGGCGGCACGGGCCGTCGGGGGCGCTTCAGGGGTACGGGGCCGGGGCGCGGGCTGCCGCCCGCCCGGCCGGACGCGTACGGGTCAGATCAGGCCGAGCTCGCGGACCGCGTCGCGCTCCTCGGTCAGCTCCTTCACCGACGCGTCGATGCGCGCGCGGGAGAACTCGTTGATGTCCAGGCCCTGGACGATCTTGTACGAGCCGTTCTCCGTGGTGACCGGGAACGAGGAGATGATGCCCTCGGGGACGCCGTAGGAGCCGTCCGACGGGATGCCCATCGAGGTCCAGTCGCCCGCGGCGGTGCCGTTGACCCAGGTGTGCACGTGGTCGATGGCGGCGTTGGCGGCCGAGGCGGCCGAGGACGCGCCGCGGGCCTCGATGATCGCGGCGCCGCGCTTGGCGACGGTCGGGATGAAGGTGTCGGCCAGCCACGCCTCGTCGGCGACGACCTCGGCGGCGTTCTTGCCGGCGATCTCCGCGTGGAAGATGTCCGGGTACTGGGTGGCCGAGTGGTTGCCCCAGATCGTCAGCTTCTTGATGTCGGAGACGGCGGCGCCGGTCTTGGCGGCCAACTGCGAGATCGCGCGGTTGTGGTCCAGACGGGTCATCGCGGTGAAGCGCTCGGCCGGCACGTCCGGGGCGGCGGCCTGCGCGATGAGCGCGTTGGTGTTGGCCGGGTTGCCGACGACGAGGACCTTGATGTCGTCTGCGGCGTTGTCGTTGATGGCCTTGCCCTGCGGCTTGAAGATGCCGCCGTTGGCGGCGAGCAGGTCACCGCGCTCCATGCCCTTGGTGCGCGGGCGGGCGCCCACGAGGAGGGCGATGTTCGCACCGGCGAACGCCACGTTCGGGTCGTCGGTGATCTCGATGCCGCGCAGCAGCGGGAAGGCGCAGTCGTCGAGCTCCATCGCGGTGCCCTCGGCGGCCTTGACGCCCTGCGGGATCTCCAGAAGGCGCAGGTTGACCGGCACGTCCGGGCCGAGCAGGTGGCCGGAGGCGATGCGGAAGAGCAGCGCGTAGCCGATCTGGCCGGCAGCGCCGGTCACGGTGACATTCACGGGAGTGCGGGTCATGGCGGTCTCCGTTAGAGAGCTGGCGGTGGGGGACCGGCCCCTGGTGCCGGACCCTGGTGCTGGACGTCCCTTCCGCCTCGCTGAATCTTGACGTGAAGAGATATCCGGCGGCCAGGCTATCGGACCCGGCGGAGCCGGGCCGCGCGCCCCCCTCGCGGCGCCGTGCGGGGCGGTGCGTCGGATCAGCCTCGCGGGGCGTCGGTGGGCGGGGACGGCGGGCGCGGGGCGGCGGCGGGTGGGGGTGCGCCGGAGTCCTCGGGCCGGGGCGGCGCGCCCCCGTACACCTGACCGGCGCTCCGTGCCGGGTCGGCCTGCCATCGTTGCGCGACGATCACACCGTGCCGGAATGGTCACCTCCGTGCCACAGGCCCACGGGAGCCGTTGAAGCGACTCCGCATGTCCATGACGCTGGAAGCGGGACGGGGCGAGACCGCTCCTCCGCCCCGGCCCGGACGCCGTTCCGGGCGGCGCCGGGCGCGGCGTCCGTCCCTCCTCGGGGGAGGGGACGGACGCCGCGGCCGGCTTCCGGCACGGTCCCGCCGCCGGGCGGCGCGCGGTCAGCGGATCGTGAAGCGGACCGCGTCCTCCAAAATCGGGACGTCCAGCCACGGTTTGGGCTGGGCGACCAGCGCGAGCAGGACGATGAGCGTCCCCATCACCCCGTAGGTGACCAGGTCGGTGAAGCGGGAGCGCACCGCCAGCATCCCGACCGAGGGCACCGCCCAGCGCAGCACGGCCCCGGCGATCAGCGCGGCGCCGATCAGGATGGCGCCGACGCGGAACGCCTCGGCGAACGGGTCCAGCACCACGACGAGCAAACCCACCCCCACCGTGGAGAGCACGGTGAGCAGCGGCCACTGCCGGGCCGGGGCGGGCGCGTCGCCCGACGCCGCCCGGCCGCCGCCCTCGGGGAGGGCGGTGTCCCGCGTGAACAGCGGGAACCGCCGGGACCGACGGCCCGGCGCGGGACCGGAACCGGCTCCGGCCTCGGGGCCGGGATCGGCTCCGGCGTCGACGCCTGCGTCGGCGTCGGCTCCGGGCGCGGCCCCGGCTCCCGGCGCCGCCCCGGCCTCCGTACCGGACGCGTCACCGGTACCGGACGCGTCACCCGTCCGAGGGTCGGCCCCTGTGCCGGGCGCGCCACCCGTACCGGACGCGTCACCCGTGCCGGGCGCGTCTCCCGTGCCGGGGCCGGCTTCCGCCTCCGCTTCCCGCGCGGACCCGGACTCCTCCTCGCGGCCGGTCGCCGCGTCGCGGTCGGCCGGGCTCGTACCAGCACCCATGGGGTTCCCTCCGCTTCCGGCCGTCAGCCCGCCTCGGCGGCGGACCGCTCGGCCGCCTCGACCACGTTGACCAGCAACTGCGCGCGGGTCATCGGGCCGACGCCGCCGGGGTTCGGCGCGACCCAGGCGGCCACCTCGCGGACCCCCGGATGCACGTCGCCGACGATCTTGCCGTTCTCGTCCCGGCTGACGCCGACGTCGAGCACCGCGGCGCCCGGCTTCACGTCCTCGGGCTTGATCAGGTGCGGCACCCCGGCGGCGGCGACGATGATGTCGGCCTGCCGCAGATGGGAGGAGAGGTCGCGGGTGCCGGTGTGGCACTGGGTCACCGTGGCGTTCTCCGACTTGCGGGTCAGCAGCAGCGGGATCGGGCGGCCGATGGTGACGCCGCGTCCGACGACGACGACGTGCGCCCCGTCGATCTCCACCCCGTGCGCGCGCAGCAGTTGGACGACGCCCTGCGGGGTGCAGGGCAGCGGGGCCCGCTCGCCGAGCACGAGGCGGCCGAGGTTCGTCGGGTGCAGGCCGTCGGCGTCCTTGGCCGGGTCCATCAGCTCCAGGACGCGGTTGGTGTCGATGCCCTTGGGCAGCGGCAGCTGGACGATGTAGCCGGTGCACTCCGGGTTGGCGTTCAGCTCCCGGACGACGTCCTCGATCTCCTCCTGCGTGGCGGTGTCGGGGAGTTCGCGCTGGATCGAGCCGAGGCCGACCTGCGCGCAGTCGCGGTGCTTGCCGTTGACGTACCACCGGCTCCCCGGATCGTCGCCGACGAGCAGGGTTCCCAGGCCGGGGGTGATGCCCTGCGCCTTGAGGGCCGCCACACGGACGGTCAGATCGGATTTGATCGCGGCAGCGGTGGCCTTGCCATCGAGAATCTGGGCAGTCATGGCCCCATCCTCGCGGATGACCCCGCCCGCGTACCAATTGCCCGCGCCTCCCCGGAGACGAGATTGCACTTGCACAACGTCTGGGGCCTCGGGCTGGACAAACCGTGCTCCCGCTCATCACGATGAGGGCCGCGGTTGTACGGGGGGTGGGCCGCTGACGTCGTCCTTCCTCCGTGTGGCCCTCTCGTCCCCGCACGCCTGTTGAAGGAACACCCCATATGAGCTTCGGCGACCCGAACAACCCGTACGGGCAGCAGCCCGGACAGCCGCCCCAGGGACAGCCCGGTTACGGCTACCCCCAGCAGGCTCCGCAGGGCGTCCCGCAACAGGGTTACGGCTACCCCCAGCAGCCGGGCTACCCCCAGCAGCCCGGCCAGCCCTACGGCGCGTACCCGCAGCCGGGATACGGCGGCGGGATGCCGGAGTTCGCCCACTGGGGTCTGCGCCTGGGCGGACTGATCGTCGACGGGCTCGTGATGATGGTGCCGTACATCCTCGTCGCCGTCGGGGGCGCGGTGGGCGACTCGGTCGGCGGGATCCTCTCGTTCGTCGGTTTCCTCGGCGTCGTCGGCGTGGCCATCTGGCAGCTCTACCAGGAGGGCTCCACCGGCCAGACCATCGGCAAGAAGGCAGTGGGCATCCGCCTGCTGCGCGAGGCCGACGGCCGCCCGCTGGGCTTCGGGATGGCCTTCGTGCGCCGCCTGGCCCACGTCCTGGACAGCCTCGCCTGCTACATAGGCTGGCTGTGGCCGCTGTGGGACCAGAAGAAGCAGACGTTCGCGGACAAGGTCTGCTCGTCGGTGGTCGTCAAGGCCAACTGACCCTCCGACACCGCACGCGCGAAGGCCGCGCCCGTCCACCGGGCGCGGCCTTCGCGCGTGCGGGCGGCGGTGCGCCCCGGCGTCAGCGGTCCGTGCCCGGAATCGTCTCCGGCTCCGGCGTCGTGCGCTCCATCACCACGAAGCTGCCGCCGCGGTGCTTGAGCCGGTAGCGCGCTTCGGGGTGCAGTTGCTGGGCGTACGCCACCGGGTCCTGGATCGGCCGGGACCAGCCGAAGTCCAGGTTGACGGCGACGATGTCCGGCGCGGTGCCCGGAGCGCCGCCGATCCAGTAGACGGTGCGGTCGGAGGTGAGGTGCGCCATCAGCGTGATGTCGGTCTCGACCCGCGACCCGACCGGGATCGCCTCCAGCGCCTGGCGGGCGGCGAGGGTGCGGGCGTCGGTGCGGTAGCTCTCCGGGCGCAGCAGGTCGCGCAGCGGCAGGTGCTGGGTCAGCGCGACGGCGGTCGCGGCCATGACGGGCAGGGCGACCTTGGCGTACGAGGCGAGCCACGGGCGGTGCGCGTCGCGGCTGCGGCGGACGCCGTCGGCCGCGGCGAGGACGAGCACCGGCATGAGGATCGCGCTGTAGTGCCAGACCATGCCCCAGTGGTTGCTGTCCTGCGACAGCAGCCGCCAGCCGATCGTGGGGAGGATCAGCAGCGTCAGGGGTGAGCGGAGCGCCATGAACGCGGTGATGCCGAGCAGGAAGACCAGCATCTCGATCTTGACCGGGGAGTCGAGCACGCCGAGGACGGAGTCCAGCAGCGGGACCTCCTGGCCGTCCTTCTGGTCGATCTTCTGCCAGTAGTCGTACGCGCCCGCACTGCTGGCCGCCGGGATGAGGACGGTGAGGGTGACCACGAAGGCCACCACCCCGAAGGCGGCGAGCAGCGCACCCTGGAGGCGGCGGCCGTACACGAAGAGCAGGAGGCCGACGACGGCGACGGTGGCCCCGAGGTCCTCCTTGACCAGGACCAGCGGCAGGGACCACAGGAGCGCGGCCGTCCAGCGCCGCAGCAGCAGGGCGCGGCAGACCAGGGCGAGCAGCGGGACGGCGAAGGCGATCTCGTGGAAGTCGGACTTCACCGCCTCCTGGATGCCCCAGGACAGCCCGTACGCGAGCGTGGCGCAGAGGCCGGAGCGTCCGCCGAGGAGCTGCTGGGTGGTGCGGCCGACGACCACCGCGGCCAGCGCGAACAGCGCCGCCTGGGCGAACAGCAGGGCCTCGGCCGAGGGCCAGAGCCAGTACAGGGGGGCCAGCAGCGCCACGACCGGGGAGAAGTGGTCGCCGAGGATCAGGTAGCCGGGGCCCTTGATGTCGACGACCGGGGCGTTGAACCCGGCGTACGCCCTGACCTCCTGCTCGAAGATCCCGAGGTCCCAGGAGGGTGAGCCGAAGCGGCTGTACTGGAGGTGGGAGTAGAGGAAGTAGAGCGCGCACAGGACGGCGGCGGCGACGAGGTACGGACGCAGCGGGACGCGCACGTCCGCCGGATCGCCGCCGGTCCCGGCCTCGGGGACGGCGCCGGGCGCCGGCTCCGGTGCGGGGTCGGGGCCCTGCGCCTGCGCGGGCAGCCGGCCCGGCCGGTCGGTTCCAGTCTTGTTCAGCTCAAGCACGGTGCCCCCGCTGCGGTCTTCACGGCCGCCCGGAGAGGTGCGGCCGTTCATTGAAACAGAGCGGCGGTACGGCCCTCGCGCCGGACACGGCGAACGGCTCCGGGGGGGGGTCCGGGGGGGGGGGGGGGCGGGGGGGGGGGGGGGGGGGGGGGGGGGGGGGGGAGGGGGGGAAGGGGGGGGGGGGGGGGGGGGGGGGGGGGGGGT